>LUYY01000224.1 GCA_001603415.1 Bacteroidales bacterium Bact_07
TGTTTACAATGAGTTTACCAGTAATGACGATTTTAAGGAAAAGAATCTTTTTTTTAAATTAAACAAAGTGCTTTCCGACGATAAATCGATTATTATTTCTGACTATAATCGTTTACGGAGTATTATTGTGAATCTACTTGAAAACGCTTTCAAGTTTACCCACCAGGGAGGGGTAGAGGTAGGTTATGCAATAAACGAAAATTCAATGCTTCACCTTTACGTTAAAGATACCGGCGTGGGAATCCCATACGATATTCAGAAAAAGGTGTTCGAGCGTTTCTATAAACACATGGATGATGCTAATCCAATTTTTTACGATGGTCTTGGTATTGGGCTAACCATAGCCATGGGCTATGCCATTGCCTTAGGGGGTAGCATCAGGTTACAATCAACTCCCGGATATGGTTCAAACTTTACTTTGGTAATACCGGTAACCATTCCAAACCCCAATAACAAGAAGGAAATGGTAAACCTTTCGGGTAAGAGAATACTGGTTGTTGAGGATGATCTTATTAGCTACCAATACCTCCATGCTTTACTAAGCAAAACGGGGGCAACAGTAATCCATGTAAAAAATGCCGAGGATGCCATAGAGGCAACAATTATTGACAGAACCATAAATTTGATATTACTCGATATCCAGTTACCATTCAAAAGTGGCATTGAAGCAGCCATTGAAATCAGAAAGGTGAACAAAAGCGTTCCAATTATTGCCCAAACAGCTACCGATGGAGAGAATGCAAAAACCTGCCGCGAAGCTGGCTGCAATGCGTTTATCACAAAACCCGTTGATCCCGATGAACTCCTGAACCTAATTAAACGATTCATTTAATTTCCACAATCAATAAGGAGTTAACCATTGCATAACAATAAAGGTGTTTGCTACAATCAATACAGCATTTTCATTTGTAACTGGTGATAAAAACAAAAACCCCAGCCTGAGTTGGGGTTTTTCAGTTTGAGATATTAGGTATTATACATTGAAACGGATATGCAGTATGTCGCCATCCTCAACAATGTAGTTTTTTCCCTCAATAAAAAGTTTTCCTTTTTCGCGACAGGCATGCTCAGAACCAAGAGTAATAAAGTCGATATACTTCATAACCTCAGCGCGGATAAAGCCACGTTCAAGGTCGGAGTGGATTACACCAGCGGCTTGCGGAGCTGTCATTCCCTTCTTGATAGTCCAAGCTCTAATTTCCTTGGGCCCAACCGTGAAAAAGGTTTCGAGGTTTAGCAATGAGTACGCTGCCCTGATAAGCTTGTTAACGCCGGGCTCGGTAAGGCACACGTCGGCCAAAAAGGCTTTGCGATCGTCCTCGCTTTCAAGCTCCGAGATCTCTGCTTCAACCTTTCCGGCAATAATTAGTATCTCGGTTTTTTCATTCTTGAGGTATTCCTTAACCATATCGGAGTATTGGTTACCGGTTACTGCCGATTTCTCATCAACATTGCAAACGTATATTACGGGTTTGGTGGTAAGCAGGAAAAGGTCATCTACATACTTCTTGTCCTGTTCATCAACCGGAACGGTTGAGGCATTGTTGAACGATTCAAGATGATTTTTATAGACCGATAGAACCTCAAAGGCCTTTTTGGCATCCTTGTCGCCTACCTTAGCTGCTTTCTCAACCTTTTGTAGTTTCTTTTCAACCGATTCAAGGTCGCGCACCTGCAGTTCAAAGTTAACGGTTTCGATATCGCGAACAGGGTCGATTGAACCATCGATATGGGGTAGCGATGGATCGTCGAAACAGCGGAGTACGTGAATTAACGCATCGCAATTGCGAACATCGGCCAAGAACTTATTTCCTTCGCCCTTACCGGTTGTTTTTGAGAGTCCGGGTATATCAACTATCTCAACTGTGGTATGAACAATACGCTCGGTGGGCTGGAACTTTTCAAGTTCATACAGCCGGTTATCGGGAACGTTTATTGTGCTGATATTCGATTTTCCGGTGCCGGTAGCCACATTGCTGGTTAAGGCTTTTGTGCTCGACATGCAGTTGAAAATGGTGGTTTTGCCCACATTGGCAAGACCAATAATTCCACATTTTAGACCCATCGTTATTCAGATTATTAGGTCACAAAATTACTTCAATTCGGTTAGATAACAAAAAAGCGGCTAAAGCCGCTTTCGGTTTAGTTCGATTCAAGTAGCTGAAGTATTTCGTCCATTTTGGGTGTTAGAATAATCTCGGTGCGTCTGTTTTTCTGCCTGGCTTCGGGGGTTTTAGCCCTATCGATAGGCAGATACTGACTTCGCCCGGCAGCGGTTACACGAACGGGGTCAATTTTTGAACCATTGAGCAATAGGCGAACAATGGTGGTAGCCCGTTTAACGCTTAAATCCCAGTTATCCTGTAAACCACCTGTTCCACGGTAAGGAACATCATCGGTATGCCCCTCAACCATAATGTTGATGTCAGTGTTTTGTTCAAGAACGGGAATAAGCTGCTTAATGGCAGCGGCTCCTTTTGAGTCGATTTCGTAGCTCCCCGATTTAAACATCAACTTTTCTTCCAGCGATACGTAAACCTTGCCATTCTGAATGGAAACCGTTAGACCTTTCCCCTCGAAACCAAAAAGAGCATCGGCTACCTTTTTACGGAGAGTCCTCATAACCGAATCCTTTGCATTGAGCATACGCTCAAGCTCAACAAGCCGGGCATTTCGTGCATCAAGTTCGTGCTTCATGCTGTCCAGATTGGCTTGCACTTTATCGAGTCCCAGCTTTCGTTGGTAGAGCTTTCGTTCAAGCTCCTTTAGAGCATCTTCCTTTTCCTGGAGCTCCTCCTGGGTTTTTTGTATTTGCCTTAAAAGTTTTTTGGTCTCGTCCTTGCTCCCCGAAATCACACCGTCTTGCAGATTCTGCAGCTCAGCGTACCTTTCTTTAAGCGAGGCCAATTCCTCGGTAATTCGATTGAATGTTACTGCCCTGCTGATACTATCGCTGGTTAATGCATCAACTTTAGCCTTTAGGATACGAGTTTTACTGTCGAGTTCCGCGTTTTTAGTTGACAGCGCTTCGTTCTCGACCGATAGCTTTTCTCGTTCCTCCTCGCACTTTGCATTCTTATCCTGTAGTGCTTGAAATTCCCTGGCAGGGACACAGGCTACAAGAATTGCCAACCCAAATATCAGGGTTTTGATGTATCGATGCTGCTTCATGTTCGATTTATTTTGAACAAATATAAAAATTAAATTGCACCTTCGCAGACTGAAACATTTTTAAAATATCAACATAAAATTGTTATTTAGACAAAAAAGATTTGGAGAAATATGTAACAAAGTGCTAATTTAGCTGTTAAGGTAGAATATTGAGGGGAAAGGTGTTTATGGATAAGAAGTACACATTGCTAAGCAATATCGATTCGCCCAACGATATCAAAAGGCTGAAACCCGAGCAGCTGGTTGATTTAAGTGCCGAGCTCAGGCAGTTCATCATTGATGTTGTTTCGGAGAATCCGGGGCATTTTGCCTCAAGCCTTGGGGTGGTTGAGTTGACCGTTGCCCTCCACTATGTGTACAATACTCCATTCGACCGTATCATTTGGGATGTTGGTCATCAGGCCTATGGCCACAAGATATTAACCGGACGGCGCGATGTTTTCCACACCAACAGGAAGTACAAAGGAATAAGTGGTTTCCCAAAACGCTCCGAGAGCCCCTACGATGCTTTTGGCGTTGGGCACTCTTCCACATCCATATCGGCAGCCCTTGGGATGTCGGTAGCATCAAAGCTGAAACTCGAGAACCGCAAAGTGGTTGCCGTAATTGGCGATGGAGCTCTTACAGGTGGCATGGCATTCGAAGCCCTTAACCACGGTGGAGGCATCAACCCCAACATGCTGATCATCCTGAACGATAATAATATCTCCATTGACCCAAGCGTTGGCGCTTTAAAGGAATACTTGCTTGATATTACCACCTCAAAAACATACAATAAGCTCAAGGAAGAGGTTTGGGATATTCTGGGACGACTAGATAGGGTTGGCCCCAAAACCCGCAGCCTAATTCAAAAAATTGAATATGCAGTTAAGGCCGCATTACTTAAGCAAAGTAACCTTTTCGAATCGATGGGATTCAGGTATTTTGGTCCCATTGATGGACACGATGTGGTTTACCTAACCCGTGTGCTTCAGGATTTAAAGGAAATTCCTGGGCCTAAACTGCTTCATATTGTTACTGTAAAAGGCAAGGGTTACGCTCCTGCCGAGAATAACCAAACAGCTTTCCATGCACCCGGTTTATTTAACAAGGAAACCGGAGAGAGAATAAAAGTGAATGCCGATAAGCCAACACCTCCACGATATCAGGATGTTTTTGGCGAGACCTTAGTGGAACTTGCCGAGCAAAATCCAAAGATTGTTGGGGTAACCCCTGCAATGGCAAGCGGTTGCTCCCTCAATATTATGATGCAGAAGATGCCCGATAGGGCTTTTGACGTGGGCATTGCCGAGCAACATGCTGTAACGTTCTCGGCTGGATTGGCCGCTGAGGGACTAATCCCTTTCTGTAACATTTACTCCACT
>LUYY01000225.1 GCA_001603415.1 Bacteroidales bacterium Bact_07
GAAAAAAGCAAACAAAGAGGTAAACTAAGCAATTAAACCTTTTCATCATTCTAAATTATATTTATCAGGCCTAAAAATAGTAACTATTAACCTAAACATTTATTGTTGAATCAACTTTTAATCAACAATTAAAATTATTTATTAAAAGGTCAACTTTGGTTTAAACATCTGTATGTGAAAATGTGTTATATTTACAAGTGTAATAACCTTTTCATGCAATGGTATCAGTAAAAGCCCTATACAAGCCCCAAAAAATGACTGAAGGGGCAGGAGTAACGGTTCAAAGAGTTTTAGGCTTTGAAACCCGATACGAGTGCGATCCATTTTTGTTGCTGGACTTCTTTGGCTCCGATAGCGAATTGGAGTTTAAGGCTGGGTTTCCCGAACATCCGCACAGGGGCATAGAGACTATTACCTATATGCTGAAAGGTCAAGTTAAGCATACTGATAGTACAGGTGGTAGTGGAACAATTGGGGCAGGGGAGGTGCAATGGATGACTGCCGGAAGCGGAATTATACATAGTGAGATGCCAACCGGCGAGAATGGAGCTATGTATGGCATTCAACTTTGGCTAAACCTACCCCAGGAGTACAAGATGGTTAAGCCTGTATATCGTGAACTGAGGAGGGAGGATATTCCGGTTGTTGAAACAACCTCGTCGCAGGTTAAGATAATTTCGGGTAAGTATCGCAAGCGCGATGGTGGATTGCAAGGACTTTACAAGCCTATTGATATTTTTGACGTAAAACTTTGGCCTGATTCAGTATTCGATGAAGTTATAACGCCCGATTTCCGTGATTACCATTACTTTCTTTTTGTGTACGAAGGTGAGATAACTTTGGGAAATTCCGATAAACCCATATTGGCGCCATGCGGTGTTGCTCTCACCCAGGGCACTATAATTCATATCAGGGCTGGTGCCAATGGGGCTAACTTCATGTTTTTTGGTGCTGAACCTAATAATGAACCCATTGCATGGCATGGCCCTATTGTAATGAATACCGATGCTGAAATCCGAAAGGCAATTGAGGAACTTAACAGTGGAACTTTTTTGAAATAGATTTTTATGGCTGAGCAGTTAATTGCAGTAGTTGATAACAACGACAAGGTAATTGGATATGGCGAAAAGCAACAGGTTCATATTGAGGGCATTTTACATAGAGCATTTTCCATTTTGATTTGTAACGGTAAAGGGCAGATGCTCATTCACCAAAGGGCCCATGAAAAGTACCATTCACCAGGTTTATGGACAAACGCTTGTTGTAGCCATTTAACCATTGGCGAACAGATGGAGACTGTAGTAACGGATCGGTTGATCCACGAAATGGGCTTTTCGTGCCCACTCAAACATCTTTTTACTTTTCATTACCGCGTAGAGTTCAACAACGGGTTGATTGAGAATGAAATAGACTGGGTTTACTTAGGCCGTTTCGATGGCAATCCAAATCCAAATCCCGATGAAGTTGCTAGCTGGAAATGGATTGATATCGACTTTTTACTAGCAGACATCGAAATCAACCCGCAAAGCTACACATACTGGTTCCGGCATATCATGCAGGAATATAGGCACAAAGTAATGGAAGCATTTGAGGAGTGCAAGATTACTTAACCAATCCGTTTGGCCTTTAAAATCAAACTATTGGTTACTACCGATACCGAACTAAATGCCATAGCAAGGGCAGCTATCATTGGATCGAGGAGAATACCTGTAAATGGGTACAAAACTCCTGCAGCAATGGGTATGCTTATTAGGTTATATATCGATGCCCAAAAAAGGTTCTGCTTTATGGTTTTTACCGTTTGTTTGGAAATGGTAATAAGTTCGGGAATTGCGCTTAAATCGGTTTTGAGGATTGTTACCTGCGAAGCATCAATGGCTATATCCGACCCTTTTCCCATGGCTATACTCACATCGGCTATGCTTAGGGCTTCGGTATCGTTTATTCCGTCGCCAACCATGGCTACCCTTTTGCCCTGAGCTTTTAGGTTAGCAATGTATTTCGACTTGTCGGCAGGCAGTAATCCTTTTTCAAACTTTGCTATACCTGCATCATTTGCAATCCTCTCAACGTTGTTTGAGCTATCGCCTGTTAAGATAATGGGCTCAATGCCTAAACTTATTAATTTGGATATAGTAGCCTTTGCTGTACTCTTAACTTTATCGGAAACGATAATTAAAGCCACTAGTCTATTTTCTTCGGCAAAACCTATAAGAGTGTTATGCCCTTTTGCTTTTTGAGAGCCATTATAGTTTACCCCAACTTGATTTAGGTACTCTAAGCTGCCTACGCGGAAGAGGGATCCGTCGATTGTTGCTTGGAGTCCCTTCCCGGGCTCTTCGGTAATGGTATCAAAATTTATATCCTTATCAACTAAACCAATATATTGTGTTATCGATTTGGCTAAGGGGTGGTTAGAGTGCTGTTCAATGGCGCTTAGTAAAATGCGGTATTTTTGATCATTTTCGAACCATTCAATAGCCTCAACGGTAGGACGCCCCTCGGTAAGGGTACCGGTTTTATCGAACACCATGGTGTCAATTTTGCAAGCCTGCTCAAGGCTTTGGGCATCGCGAATTAGTATGTTATTTTGTGCAGCTTTTCCAATGCCAACCATTATGGCTGTTGGTGTTGCCAGCCCCAACGCGCAAGGACAAGCTATGGCCAAAACCGAAATTGCGGCTATCAAGCCATGGCTGAAAGCCAAACCTGGTGCAATGACTAACCAAATTGTAAAGGTAAGAATGCTCATCAAAATGATGATAGGCACAAAAATTCCTGCTACTTTATCGGCAAGTTTTTGAACAGGCGCCTTGGAGTTTTGAGCGTTGTTTACAGTTTCAATGATTTTGCCCAAAACCGATTCCGAACCTACCTGTTCGGTTTCCACGTATAGTATGCCGTTTAGGTTCATGGTTCCGGCCCAAACCTTTTGATTAATGCTTTTTTCGGCAGGAATAGGTTCGCCCGTAATGGCGCTCTCATCCACCCAACTATGCCCATCGGTTACCACGCCATCTACTGGTATTCGCTCGCCCGGCTTAACCATTACAACCATGCCCTTTTTAACTTCAGTTAGCGGGACTTCAATAATATTCCCATTTTGCTTTACCCAAGCCATTTGGGGCTGAAGCCCCATAATTTTTTTTATAGCCGATGCAGTTTTACCTTTCGCTTTTTCTTCGAGCCACTTCCCTAAGAGCACAAAGGTGATTATCATTGCAGCCGATTCAAAGTAAAGATGCGGAGTAACCCCCTTTGAAATAAAGTAATCCTGAAATATTATGGCTAAAACACTATAAAAATAGGCTATTGTTGAGCTAATGGAAATTAGTGTATCCATATTGGCCTTGAAATGCCGGGCCTGTTTAAAAGCGGTTATATGGAACTGCCTGCCAAACCAGAAAACTACAGGGGTCGAAAGTATTAATCCCACAAATGGAGTATAACTCCAGTGCATGAAAAGCATTTGAAGCGTCATTAGGGGAATTGAAAGAATAAGTGAGAATATAAAACGATTTCGGAGTATAATAACTTGATGCTTTTTATCACTATCTATACTTTGCATGTCGGTATCAATCACTAAATCGTAACCAATTGAGCGAACAGCGTTGCGTAGCCTCTCTGGCGAGGTGATGCTGTTGTCAAAACTAACCCAAACCGTACTACTGGCAAAGTTTACCCCGGCATCCTTAACTCCCTGTTGGCTTTTGAGAATGGATTCGACGCTAATTGCACATCCTGCACACGACATTCCTGT
>LUYY01000226.1 GCA_001603415.1 Bacteroidales bacterium Bact_07
AGCAGATTTTGGTTCTGTTAGTCTAGGTTCGAATCCTGGTAGGTCAACCAAAAGCCCCTGAAAAAGGGGCTTTTTTCATTTTAAAACCTGAAGTAAATAAAGGGCTTTAGCTCCATGGTTTGAAATTGAATAAGAATAACTATTACTATCAAGGTTGCTAAAAGTTTTACCGGTATGGGCATCGATATAAACCTACCACGAATGAATTCCTTAGTACTAAAAGGTAAAAGATGAACCATATAGCCCAGCGCCAGCATTAAAAAAATATCGCTGTAAGCTTTGATGATATTGGGAACAGTGACGAAGCTAAAGTCCATAAAGATTTGATGCAGCATAGCTATTGCCGAAGTAAAATCGGTTGCCCTGAAAAATATCCACGACAAGCAAACCACATTAAAGGTGACTATCCCATAAACCAATCGGGTTGAACGTCTCTCGCTACTTAGTTTTATGAGCTTTAAGTTTGATAGCAATTTTTCAAATGCTAGTCCAATCCCATGAATACCGCCCCATACAACGAATTTAAGGTGCGCACCATGCCATAAACCGCCAAGTAACATGGTTACCATAAGGTTAAGGTATGTTCTTAGCTTTCCTTTGCGGTTACCACCTAAAGGGATGTAAAGGTAATCCCTAAGCCACGTTGAGAGCGATATGTGCCAACGATGCCAAAAATCGGTTAAGCTGGTTGCCCTGTAAGGGGAATTGAAGTTGATTGGCAACTTAAAACCAAGTAAGAGTGCAAGCCCTATAGCAATATCGGTGTAACCCGAAAAATCGCAATATATCTGCATGGCATAGCCATAGGTGGCCATCAGGTTCTCAAAACCAGTATAGCTTAATGGATTATCGAAAACACGATCGACAAAGTTAACCGACAGGTAATCGGAAATAACCATTTTCTTAACCAGTCCGGCAAGTATCAGAAAGAGCGCATGGCCAAACTCGCTGTAGCTCAACTCAAATTTACGGTACAGCTGTGGAATAAACTCGGCCGCACGAACAATAGGCCCAGCCACCAGCTGTGGAAAAAACGAAACGTAAAAGGCAAAATCAACAATATTGCGAACGGGCGCTACTTTGCCCCTGTAAACATCAACTGTGTAGCTTATGGTTTGAAAGGTGTAGAACGAGATGCCTACGGGCAAAACTATGGAAGCAGTATCGAAACTGGTGTTTAGTAATGCATTACCCCACAAGGCCAGATGATTAACTACGGTAAGGTTTAAGCCGAAAACATTGTTGATAATATCAACAAAAAAATAAGCATACTTAAAGTAAGATAGAACCGACAGGTTCACAAAAACACTTAAAGCAACCAGCAACTTTCGGGTTAACCTGCTTTTCGACTTGAAAATCAAAAGCCCAATTGAGTAATCCACTAATGTAGAAAATAGCAGTAGCGAGAAAAACAATCCGCTCGACTTAAAGTAAAAGAACAGACTAAAAATTAGCAAGTAAGCGCTTCGTATAATTGGACGATTGTAAACAAACGTATAGCCCACCAGCAAAACCCCGAAGAAAACCCAAAACGACAGCTGGGTAAACATCAGGGCATCGCCCTCGGTGTAATGAAGAAAGTCTAGAATGATATCCTTCAAATTGTTCATGCCTATTATCTACTCAATAAAACCTGAATTGCATAACGCATGGTAAAACAACTCGCCCTGAAGGCGATATCCGTTTGGTGAAAGATGAACACCATCGAGCGATGCAAGGCCTTGCTTAATCCACTTCCTGATGCTTCCCCCTCCGCCCATTAAACCATAAAAATCCCATACTGGTGTTTGATGACTATTTGCAACTTCGGAAATTATATTGGCCGCCAGCTGTAAATTTGGGTTTATAGCTTTGCGGTTCAATAGGTGATCGTTGGGTGTGGTAAACATTACCAACGAATTTGGCAGAGCAAGACCTAATTTACCCATCAAACTCGCTAAATCATTCGAAAAGTTCAAACCATCGAAACCATTTGAGTAAGCATCGTTAGTGCCAAGCGAAACTATTACAAGATCGGGATTAAATGAATACAAATTTGAGGTTAATTGCCTTGCAAGCGTATAACCATGAAACGTAGCACCATTTAAGCCTGCCGAACTTACTATGAATTGTGCATTACTATTCCAAAGGTTTAACCCATAAACGGTAATCTCAGAACCAATCTTCAACAAAAAACCTACAGCAACACTATCGGCATCGGCATCGAGCTCAAACTCAATAGTGTGTTCATTTAAAATCGATTTTGAGCATTTTGGTTCAATTAAGACAGGGAGTGCATCGGGTGAATTGGATTTAAAATAAATGGCTACACGGTTTACCGATGTATTAAAGTTGGCATTGGGTTTTAGGGCAAATGATAGGGTTGCCTGGCTATCGGATGTTTTTACGTATGCACCAAAAACTCCAGCATCGATTGGGTTTGGGGCTCCATTTACCTTTTGAAACTCCCATTTCCCCGTATGGTACGAAGTGTATTCAACAGGGTTGTTTGTCCCCATAACTGAGTAAGGGAAAACCAAACCTGGCGAAACATAATCGGTACGAAACCTTTGAGCCAGGAGGGCTTTAAGAGTTTTAGAAAAAATGCCTGCCTGCACATGTGAATCGCCAATGTGAATGATTTTTAAAGGCTTATTGGAGAGAGCAAAAATTTTTCTTCCCTGTAAGTTTTTAATGGTATTATCGGAATGGTTGAACAATAAAACCTCGGGCGATTTTACAGGAACAAGTATGTTAACGCGATTGGGCAATAGTACCAAGGCAAAAAGCAGGGCTAAAATGGCAATATGTAAAAGCCGATTACTCATTTATGACAGAATCGTTTGGCGTTGATTGATGATCAATGTTAGCCATTCCCAAATTATCGACAGCCATTAATAAGGCGTTAGCCAGTTTTTGGCCAAAGCGTTTAGCCCCATAATTCGTAAAGTGCGTATAATCCTTGGTTGCGAGTGGAGGGGTTGAGTTAACCCAGTTGATAATTGAACCTCTCCCGCCCATAACGGTATATCCATCCCAAAAAGCAACGCCATTGTTCATGGCAGCTTGCTTTTGAGCCTGTAACACCTTTTCAACACTTGGGTTTGACTGTAACTCTCCGTTGGAACGAGCGGCCATATCGGTTACGCCAACAATTAAAATATCGGTAAGTGGCGAGAAACGGCGTATTGCATTAATCTGCTGCTCCATGAGCTTTTCATAGTAGGCATAGCTCGACAGATTTGATGGAACCACATTAATTCCATACTGAAGAATAACAAGTCGAACGTTTAACATTCTGAAAATTTCCGAGGCAACCTGCGAATCGAACCGGGTAAAGAAGTTGCCCGATGTTCCCCGTAATGCAATATTGCTAACACTTACCCCACTAGCCGATTCGGCAAGTAATCCGTAGAGCTTAAGGGAAGAAGGATTCTGAAACAAAATCGATATTTTCTCGAAACGATCAGGTAAGTTAACAGAAATCAAACTGACATTGCCACCTGCTTCAACTTTTTTTTGGTATCCTTCTACTCCATCAGCAAGAATCTTAAGAGAATAGGATGAATCAGCACCACCCACAATAATTCTCAGGATTTTAAAGTTCTCCTCTGGCGCAACCCTTATGGAAATAACCTCACGAAGTAACTTTGAAGGTGAAATTTCAGCAATAGAACCTAACACACAATCGGCTTTTTGTGCAGGCATTGCATTAACTATTGAGCTTACCTTTATATGCTCTGAAAGGGCTACCCTAAAGCCAGATGGTAAGTACTCGGTATTCCAAAGCGGTACAAGGCCAAGTCCATGACCCCTGAATTTATCCTGAAAAGCAACTCTTACCTGCTTAGTAATTCTATCGCCCTCAATCTGTGAATCGCCATAATGCAGAACACGAACAATGGCATTTTGATCGTCAAGATTACTTAGTGCGCCAACAAACGAACCCATTGAATTTATGCCGGTTGGCATTTCAATGGGTAATGTGTTGATTTCGACAGGGCTTTTTGGAGTAGGTTTTGGTACTTCAATCTTTTCTTTTTCTAGGGGCTCAACTGCCATAAAAACTGAATCGGCATTCACCGGTAAGGCGTTTAAAAATGTTTCAGTTTGTTTATCGGCAGTGGATTGAATGGAGTCGGCCCTATTGAATACCTGCCTTGTTTCACTTTTGGCAAGTAACTCCAAAGGTTTTGGAATGCGGATCAAAATTTCATCTACCCTAAAGGTACCATCGGGCACAATTATGGATAGGAGTATGTAAAGCAAAGCAACCAGTACAAGGAAAATCAATGTATGATAGGGCTTGTTCATGAAAATGTTATTGTTGTTCGATTTTAAAAGTAATTGTTTTTGATAAATGCTGTATATTTAATAGGCAAGAAATGCAATACAATTTTGTATTTTGATTTGATATTTAGTATCTTACGTGTTACTTTATAACCATGGTAAAGATCCTACACAATCCACGATGCGCAACTAGCCGAAAGGGTTTAGAGTACCTTAGGTCAAAAACAACCGATTTTGAGCTAATCAACTATTTGGCTACGGGTTTAACCCGGGATATATTAAAAGAGATACTCCTAAAATCGAACCTTAAACCCGCTGAGTTAGTTAGGACACAGGAAGAGTACTACAAGAAATTCCTGAAAAACAAGAACTTTAACGAAGACGAGTGGATTGAGATATTAACCCAAAATCCCAGGTTACTGAAACGTCCCATTGTAATTGGAAAGTATAAAGCAGCAATAGGCATTCCAGCCGAAAATATTGATAACGTCTTGTAAATTGTCATGACCCATGAAAATAAAAACATTTGGCATAGCTGCATTGACAATAATTATTTTCTCCGCTACTGCATTTGCACAAAATGCCGATTTGGTTAGCATGGAGAATGAAATCCTTAAATTGATAAATGAGCATAGGAAATCAATTGGGAAATCGGAATTGGTGTTCAACGATTACGCCCGAAAGGAAGCCTACGTTCATTCGCAGAACATGGCTTCGGGTAAGGTTCCATTCAGCCATAAAGGATTTGATGAGCGATTTAATCGCCTTAGCGGATTTTTGGAAATTACAACAGGTGCCGAGAACATAGCAAACGGTCCGCTCAATGCCAAACATATTGTAAGCGGTTGGCTAGCTAGCCCTCCACATAAGAAAAATATTGAAGACGATTTTAACCTTACCGGCATTGGCATAACTAAAGCGCCCAATGGTACTTACTTTTATACACAAATATTTTTAAAAAGCGCCGAAAAGCCAAAGGTTGTTCCCAGGGAATACGAAGCCGAACTGTTACAGCTTATCAACAATCACCGTAAAGGTTTAGGGTTGCCAGCCATTAAAAACGATGAAGGAGTTCATGCCGAAGCGCTTAGTTACTCGCAGCAAATGGCTGCAGGAAAGGTTCCTATAGGCCCGCCAAGTTTCGACAATCCTATTAAAACATTACTCCGCCGATACAAAGCCTCGAAAATGGTTGAACTAATTGGTTACGATTACCTTAAGCCCAAAGACCTCTTTGATGCTTGGATGAGCAGTACAAGCCAGCGCGATATTATTGAAGGTAATTTTAACTTGACCGGAATTGGTGTATTTCAGTCGGTAAACGGTAAAGTATTTGTAACTCAAGTATTTCTACTCCAGTAATTAACCTAAAATTGAAAACCATGGCAACACTGGAATTCTTTTACCAGGAAAGATTTCCTTTGGAAAAGGACGATACTGAATACTATCTCCTTACAAAGGATTTTGTTTCAACAGCAACGTTTGAGGGCCAAGAGATTTTGAAGGTTGATGCAGAAGGTTTAGCATTTCTTGCCCGCACCGCAATGCACGACATCTCCTTCTTCTACCGCCCTGAACATGTAAAGCAAATTGCTGCCATACTTGAAGATCCCGAGGCTAGTAAAAACGACAAGTTTGTTGCATTGGTTTTGCTCCGCAATGCCGAGGTTGCAGCTAAAGGGATATTACCACTATGTCAGGATACCGGAACCGCAACAGTTTTTGCCAAGAAAGGGCAAAAGGTTTGGACTGGAGCCAACGACCAGGAAGCATTATCGAAAGGAATATTTAAAACCTACACCGAGGAAAATCTCCGCTACTCGCAAACCGTGCCCATCGATATGTACACCGAAAAGAACTCAGGTACAAACCTACCGGCTCAAATCGATATTTATGCTACGCCTGGAGATGAGTATGAGTTCCTTTTCATTGCAAAGGGCGGTGGCTCAGCTAACAAAAGCATGCTTTTTCAGGAAACCAAGGCCCTTCTGAATCCTGAGAAACTGGAAAGTTATATCCTCGAAAAGATTAAAAATTTAGGAACAGCAGCATGCCCACCATACCATATTGCCATAGTGATTGGTGGCACCTCGGCCGAAGATAATCTGAAAACTGTGAAATTGGCATCGGCAAAATACCTGGATAATTTACCAACCACCGGAAATATTCATGGCAGGGCATTTAGGGACAAAGAGTTAGAGGAAAAAATACTAAAAGCTGCTAACGAGATTGGTATTGGTGCTCAATTTGGCGGTAAGTACCTTGCGCTTGATATTCGGATTATTCGCCTTTCTCGTCATGGTGCATCGTGCCCTGTGGGGATTGGCGTTTCATGCGTTGCCGACAGGAATATCAAAGCAAAAATTAACCGCAAAGGTATTTGGATTGAAAAACTTGAAAAGAACCCAGGAAGGTATATTCCCGATAAATGGCGTAAGCCCGAAGAAAACGATGCGGTTAAAATCGATCTAAATCAGCCTATGCCGGCAATACTCTCCGAACTGACCAAATACCCTGTCGGCACAAGGCTCTCACTTACAGGCCCAATTATTGTAGCTCGCGATATAGCCCATGCCAAGCTAAAGGAACGTTTGGATAAAGGCGAGGGACTACCCGATTACGTTAAAAATCATCCTATATACTATGCAGGCCCGGCCAAAACCCCTGCCGGAATGCCATCGGGATCGTTTGGGCCAACTACAGCGGGGCGAATGGATTCGTATGTTGAACTATTCCAATCGCATGGCGCCAGCATGGTGATGATTGCCAAGGGTAATCGCAGCCAAGCTGTTACCGATTCCTGCAAAAGACATGGCGGTTTCTACCTTGGTAGCATTGGTGGCCCTGCAGCCATACTGGCACAGGAGAATATTAAAAAGGTTGAACTGATTGAATTCCCCGAATTGGGAATGGAAGCCGTTTACCGAATTGAAGTGGTTGACTTCCCTGCCTTCATCCTTGTTGATGATAAGGGAAACGACTTTTACAAGCAATTTTACAGGTAAGAACCCACAGCATAGATTTAAAAAAGGCCCGAAAATCGGGCCTTGTGTTTTTATAATGCTTCTGTTTAGATGATTAACATTGCATCGCCGTAGGTACCAAAACGGTATTTCTCCTTGATAGCAACCTTGTAGGCATCCATTACCTGATCGTACCCACCAAAAGCACAAACCATCATCAGTAAGGTGGAAAGGGGCAGGTGAAAGTTGGTAATCAACATATTGGGTACAGCAACCTCATAGGGTGGAAAAATAAACTTGTTAGTCCATCCGCTGTAGGGTTTAAGGAAACCATCGGTTGTAACCGAACTTTCAAGGGTGCGAAGCACAGTTGTACCCACGGCACAAACATTATGCTGGTCGCGCTTTGCCTTGTTTATAATGTTAACAGCGTCATCGCCAATTATTATCTGCTCCGAATCCATTTTATGTTTGGTCAAATCCTCAACATCAACGGTTCTAAAGTTGCCTAAGCCAACATGAAGGGTAATCTCGGCAAAGTTTATTCCTTTAATCTCAAGGCGTTTGAGAAGATGTTTGCTAAAATGCAAACCAGCAGTTGGGGCAGCAACTGCACCCTCATGCTTGGCGTAAACGGTTTGGTAACGCTCACGATCCTCAGGAACCGCTTCGCGTTGCAGGATATGCTTTGGTACAGGCATCTCGCCTAACCTGTAGAGTGTATCCTTAAACTCCTCGTAAGTGCCATCGAAAAGGAAACGCAAAGTGCGTCCGCGGCTTGTGGTGTTATCAATAACCTCGGCCACCAAAACGTCATCGTCGCCAAAGTACAACTTATTGCCTATCCTGATTTTGCGGGCAGGGTCAACTAACACATCCCATAGCCTTTGCTCCTTGTTCAGCTCACGAAGCAGGAATACCTCAATTTCGGCACCAGTTTTTTCCTTATTGCCGTAAAGGCGGGCAGGAAAAACCTTTGTGTTATTAAACACTAAAACGTCATTCTCGTTCAGGTACTCAATGATATCCTTAAAAATTCGATGTTCTATTTTACCGGTTTTCCTGTTCAACACCATTAACCTCGACTCGTCCCTGTTCTCAACAGGAAATTTTGCAATTAAATCTTTTGGCAGGTTGTACTTAAATTGCGATAGTTTCATATTTTTAGTTTTACTTCAATTTACACAAAGATATAACATGCCACCCGGCGTTGTCAACAGTTTTACCCTTAATTTATAGGAACTTGCAAAGATAATCTATTATTTTAGAGCATGTGCACCTTGTACGGCATAATTTAGCTTTGGTTACGCATATTTGACAATTTTTCTTCCACCTCGGGAATTGTTAAGGCTTGGTCGATAGAAAAATTTCCGCTGCGAGTACGGCGTAACTCTACAAGGTGTGCGCCAGAGTTTAGAGCCTTACCAATATCGCGGGCTAAAGCCCTGATGTAAGTGCCTTTGCTACAAAGAATTTTGAGTGTAATAAACGGCAGGCTAAAATCGATAAGTTCAATATTCTGAATTTCAATTGGAACTGGTTCGAGTTTAGGGTCAATTCCCCGGCGGGCATACTCGTAGGCGCGTTTCCCATTAATGTACTTTGCCGAAAAAGCTGGTGGTTCCTGCATCTGCCACCCCGTAAAGGTTTTCAGAATCGTTTCAACCAGTTCTTGGTTCACATGGTCAAATGGATAGGTAGCATCAACCTCGGTCTCCAAATCGAACGAAGGGGTTGTCTCGCCAAGTTTAATCTTTGCCAAGTACTCCTTGCTATCGGCCGTGAGCTCCATAACCTTTTTGGTAGCCTTACCGGTACAAATGACCAGCAAACCAGTGGCTAATGGATCGAGCGTTCCGGCATGGCCAATCTTTACTGATTTTTGGCCTGTGTATTTTTTAATTAACGATCGTAACTTCCCTACAACATCGAACGAAGTCCAATCGTATGGCTTATCGATTAGTAGTATGGTTCCCTCCTGAATGCTCTCAAAGCAGTTTACCTCCATGGGCTAAGCAAAAATCAGTGCAACGATACCAATGAGCGCACAGTAAATTGCAAACCAGTAAAGGTTTCCCTTCCGAACTATGCGAAGCATAAATGAACAAGCTAAAAAACCCGATATAAAAGCAGCAATGAATCCGGCAATAACGGGAACAGTGAGAACATTTGAAATATCACCCTTAACTATATCGAGGAAAGCAGCTCCAAGCACAGGAATAATAACCATTAGGAATGAGAAGCGAGCCACCTCGTCGCGATTTTTACCAATTAAGAGTCCGGTTGAAATGGTTGCACCCGAACGGCTTAAGCCAGGCATAACGGCAACTGCTTGGGCAAGCCCAATAATAATTGAATCGATATACCCAATGGGTTTTGTGGCTTTTGGCTTAATCAATCGGGTTAAGGCAAGAAGCATTGCTGTTAGAAGCAGCATCGCGCCAACAACAACAAGGTTGCCCTCAAACAGGGATTCAATTTGATCCTTAAAAACAACTCCAATAATTCCAACCGGAATGGCAGAGATTAGCAGTTTAAAAACGTAATGGGTTTGATCGTTCAGTTTGAAACTGAAGAAACCTGAAAACAAATCGATTATATCCTTACGAAAAACAAGCAAGGTGCTTAAAACCGTAGCCACGTGAACAGCTATACTAAACTCCAAGTTATTGTCGAGATTTACACCAAGTATAGCTTTTGACAGTTCGATATGTCCGCTACTACTAACAGGCAAAAATTCGGTTAAACCCTGAATAATGCCAATAATAATGGCCTGAAAAATGGTCATTGCAAAATAATTTATAGGGTGAAATATTAACTATTCTTTTTTTCGCGCTTCATAATGGCATAACCCACAAAGGCAAAGCCAAACAGCACGATTACCGGAGCAAGCGTAATGCGTCGGAAACTGAAAATATCGGGGTTAAACACATTAGGATCGGTT
>LUYY01000227.1 GCA_001603415.1 Bacteroidales bacterium Bact_07
AGTGAAGATGATGATTCAACCGATCCTCAAAAAATAGGGATTGTTGGTGAATGGTACTCATCGGGTACAAATGTTGCACCATTACTTGCATACTTAGGCATTGACTCAATTTATGCTAAGTTCAACAAGGATAAAACCTACCTGGTTGAATCTTTTAAAGATGGAGCCAAAACCACGCTAACCGGCACCTATGTTCAAACCAAATCGGGTGTAGGGAACATTTGGAACATTACCTTGAATCAGAATTCTCCAACGTCTCTTACCAGTGTTGGAATTTTTGAGATAGATGCCACCAAGAATCCCTACACCATGAACTATGAGGTAGCTCAAACCGAGCCTCAAATTGCAGGGGTAACTCCTCCCACCGCGCAGGGTGGTTTTGGAAGCACCAGCGGTGGTGCATACGGAACCACTAACGTTCAGAAGTACATAAAACTAGTTCGCTAAAACTTTTACCAAGGGGACTTGCTAAACATGCAAGTCCCTTTTTTATTTTTAAAACCATTGAACTACCAGGTGTCCATGAAAAAAAGATTTGTTGGTTTTGTGCTCTACATGCTGATGGCATGGGGCATTCAGGGGCAAGTGCCCACCAATCAGTATTTCTCAAAGGAAATTCCTGAAAAGGCCGATAAGGAGTTGCAGTTTTTTGCCTTCTTTATCAATCAGGGAGTGGCTTCCAACATGTACGCAAAGAGCGAATTTCTAAAAGGGCAGGTGGTAGGGCGCTTATTTGGCAGCAACACAACCACCACCAGCGATTCGCTTACATCAAAATATTTTGAGCAAAGGCTAATACCCTTTTTCATCTATCAGCCTAAACTGTTTAACGGTAAAGCATTGCTACGTGCCTCATTTGAAATAGACTGGACGTGGGGCGATGCTGCCTATGGTGTTGGTGGTAATCTGGGTTCGGGCATTTCGGCCGACCAGGTTAACCTTCAAACCCAGAACATCGAAATAGAACTTAATCCGTCGAAGGGTTGGTTTATTAACCTTGGTTTACAGCGCCTTTTCGACACTCCATACAACCCATACCGAACGGTATTCGATAAAATGACCACTACCGGTTATCGTCTTGCATACTGGGGAACCGATGGCGTTGGAATTTCTGTAAGAAAAGATTGGGACTTTTCAAGAATAAAAGCTGGATACTATCAACTTTACGAAAATGCCACAGAACAGGACGATGATGTTTCGTTGTTTGAACTTACCGGCGAAAAGGATATTAGCCGTGCCTGGAAATGGGGGTTATCGGCATACTGGCTTCGCGACAGGGCAGCAGGCAAAGGAGGCGTTTCCATTCTGGGACAAGGATTAAATTCACTTCTCTCTTCCTATAACGGTACCTACTTCTTCCGCTACGGCGATGTACCCTATAAAGCCGATATATACTGGTTGGGCACATTTTTTGGCCGTAACACCGAGCATTGGCTCGACCCATGGATGGTTACCGGATTTTTGAATGTCAACCTTGGTAAAGCAGATACCCTTCTGAATAAAACCATTTCGCAAAGCCAATGGACTAAAGCGAATGATTTTCTTGGCTTTGCAGCCAATCTCAGGGTATCGTATCGCTATGGGCAAACCCTCTCCGATGCGGTTACACTCGATATGCTTTACTCATCGGGTGATGCCGATGGCTTAAAGGACGGAAGGTACTCGGGGGTTATTACTGGAAATCAATGGGCGTCGCCGGGTGCAATCTTTATCAGTAGTGGATCATACATCCTAATGCCCCACGGCAATGTAGTTAACCGCTTTACCCCTGCCGTTTGCGATATCTCAAACATGGGATTCGGTTTAACTGCTGGCACACTCACATTCTCAAAAGGAATTATACCTAACCGCTTAAACGCTAAGGTAGGTAGTGCGTTTGCCCTATCGAATGTTCAACCCAAAGGAGGTGGATTCATCATGGGGACTGAACTGAATGGTGCCATTATGTACAACTTTGGCCCTTTCATGAGCCTTGAACTACACGGAGCCTACCTGATGTTGGGTGATTTTTACGACAGCAAGGAAAATTCACACGGTAGCGCTGTAAACGGAGAACTCGATAAGCGTCCTACAAACCCATGGACTGCATTTGTGGTGTTTAAATGGTTAATGTTTTAATTGAAAAGCAATGATTAGATATTTCAAAATAGCACTCCTGATTGTCATGATAGCTTCGGGCTGCAGCTCTCCCTATAAGGGTTTAAGCGATTTAAACACAATGAACGACATTGAATATCCTTTCCAGGTTAAAAAGGTTTACCTACCACACGATGGGCATACAATAGCCTATGCCGATATGGGAAGTGGCCATAAAACTATCGTTTTTATTCATGGGTTAGGAAGTTACTCCCCGGCGTGGAGCAGGAACATAAATGAGTTAAGCCAGCATTTTCGTTGTATTGCTATCGACCTTCCCGGATATGGTAAATCAAGTAAAGAGCCCCATAGCGGATTAATGTCGTACTACGCAGGTGTTGTTGCTGAACTGATCAAGGAACTTAACCTACAAAATGTTTACCTTGCAGGGCATTCAATGGGAGGGCAAATATCAATCACCACCGCCCTGCTCTACCCCGATATGGTTAAGGGAATCATATTGGTTGCACCTGCAGGTTTCGAGCGGTTTACTGCCGGACAAAAGCAATGGTTTAGGGATGTTATGACGCCTAAAGGTGTGAAACTAACCACTGCCGAAGCAATTCAAAACAACCTGGCTACAAACTTTTACAAGGTTCCCAAGGAAGCAGAATTCATGATTACCGATAGGCTCCGCATGCGGAAGGCAAATGATTTTGATGGTTATTGCTACGCTGTAGCCCAATCGGTTAAAGGCATGGTTGATGAGCCCGTAATTGATTACCTGAGCGATATCAAGGTGCCCACACTAATCTTTTTTGGCGAAAACGACAACTTAATCCCTAACCGATACCTTAATCCGGGAAAAACCAAAGATATTGCCGCTTATGGCGCTTCAAAAATTGCTAACAGTAAGTTAGTTATGGTCCCCAAATGCGGACATTTTATGATGTTCGAAAAACCAGAAATTTTCAACAGTACTGTAATAGAGTTTTTAAAACAGTAGTTTGATATGGAAACCATTGAAGTAGGGAATCACTGCAAAATAACTGTTATTGAGGACATTCCTTGCTTAAAGATCAAGTGGATTGGTCTTCCTCCAAGCAACGAATTCAGGGAAGGATGCAATACGGCACTGGAACTAATGCGTAAGCACTCCATCACCAAGGTACTAACCGATAATACTGAGGCAAAAGTGTTTGCCGTTGAAGACCAAAAATGGTTAAACGAGGAATGGCTACCACAAGCCCAGGCAATAGGTTATCGCTGTTCAGCGGTTCTGCTACCAAACGACCCCTTTATAACCTTTGCAGTGAAAAACATAATGGCCAAGCGCGACCCCAAAAAGTTTATATCAAAATTCTTTAACGACGAGCGCGAAGCTACTGACTGGTTAAAGCAGATTTGAATTAAGAGCCGGCCACAAGCCGGTTCTTTTTTACTAACTTGCAAACGCTATATTGAAAAAACAATGAAAAGTAAACTCGCCGCTTTCGAAACCTTCTGTGCGGAACTTTACCCGCATGAACTGGACTATTTAATATCGATACAACAATTTCAAAAAGATGAGAACTTAAAAATTCTCAACATAATCCACTTTAATTCAAAAAATCCTGAGAATCGTTTACCGTTCGATAAGTCAATCGACAAGCGGACATACTCGTACATTAAAACCTGGATACAGGAAAACCTTGAAAAAATTGATGTTGATATTTTTTATGCATGGCTGAGCGAGATTGAAAAAAGCATTATGAACGACTCCATCCAGTCAGACCAAGAGATAGAGTTACTTAAGAAAATGGATGAGGTGTTACCCACTAGTTACTACTTCATGAAATTCTTCAGGGTATTGCAACACTATCGCGATTACTTAATTGTCCGGAATCGACCAAGAAATTACGCCATTGTATCGAACTATTTGGATCGCTTTAAAACAAACTACTTTAATTCCCAGCAATTGAATAATAAGATGAACGAAGCAGCCGAAAAAGTTATCTTCAAAAAGATATGGGTTGCCGAGGAATTTGAAACCTGGGAAAAACTCTTTTCCGACATTTACTACAACGACTCCATAGACGGATACACCCGATACCGGGCACTGGTGAGGTTAACCATTCTTTATTACACAAACAGGGAATTCGACAAGCTTCGTATGGTTTACCAGCACCTTGACATCCAGTTCAAAAGGGATGTGTTTTACTCCAAACGGATATTGGCAAACTATTACGCAAACCGTGCCATGATGCACTCAAAACTTAATGAGCTGGACGAAGCTGAAAATTATGGTTTCCTATCAATCCGCTACCGCAATAGCGATTACCTATTTTACTTAATTAACCTTTGCGATGTATTGCTCCGGCAGGGAAAAAACGAAAAAGCCCTGGAGGTTATGGTAGCATCGTTCCCAGAACTTAAAAAATCTGGAAATCTATACTACCGAATAGGGTTTGTTAGCTTTTACGTTAAAACCCTGGTGGCAAACAACCAGTGTGCAAAAGCAATAGATTATGCCGATGGATTTCTAAATGCATACAAAAAGGAGATTTTTGAGTTTAGGTGGCATCTATTCTTTACCAATTACATCGATGCGCTATTTCATGGAGAAAAGTATTCAAAGATTATTTCCATAGTGCGCAGGTACAAGTTAATACCCAAAGAAAAGCAGATGAAGGAAACACCTCAGTATCTGCCTATAATTCAGTTGTACCATAGGGCATCGGAATATATGGAAGGTGTGATAAATAGCGAAGGATTGAAGCAGGCTTTTATTCAGCACATCAACGAAATTGGGCAAAACCGTTTCCGGCATAAACGGGTACTGGAAGTTTTGAAAACCATCGAAAGTAACCTACCCGATATTGTTCAAGAAGTTATCCGCGAAAACCGAATAAAATGATTCTGCAAGCTGCAACTGGATCACAGAAATTATTAGAGGAGGGTTTAATTTCAATTTAGTTTTTTTCACTTTATCAACTTTTCCATACATTTATGCAAAATTATTGCGATGACCAACGTAATACCCATTTACCATATTGGCCTTATTCAGGCCTGGTTTGCAGCCTTACTGGTTTACCGAAAACCAAACAAGGGAGCAGCCGACCGGTTACTGGTTATTTGGCTAATTGTGATTGGTATCGAGATGCTTTATTCCCTACTTAATGCAAAATATCTAACCTGGCTGCCCGATTTAATTATTATCCCGCTAAGCTATGGGCCTTTCCTGTTCTTCTATACTAAACTTTTAACATCAAAAAAGCCTACAACCCTCCGGAATATTCATAGGCACCTCATTCCGTTTTACCTTTTCATACTTATTGCAGCCGTTTGGGGCAAACCAATTGATATTGACTCCGTTAACTTTTACAGCAAAGGGCCAATCACTTGGCTGGCAATTTTCAACTATGCTCTTTTCCTGATAGTTATTCTTTACTACTGGCGAGCATCGCTCATTCTAATCCGAAAACATAATCGCACACTGGGCGACCATTTCTCGTACCGCTCGGAAACTATCATGCTAAACTGGGTCAAAAATATAGCCATTTGGATCCTCTCTGGCTTTTTTGCTTCGGGCATTACCTTTATAATTTTTTCAACCCAAAATATTTTCCCTTTTAATCCCATTGAGCTTTTCCATTTGGGTTTACTGGTTTTCACCTTTTCCATAAGCTATTACGGGATCCACCAGCCGGTACTCTACCAATACCAAAAACCTAAACAAATAGAGGTAACTGAAGATTTACAGACCAAAACATCACAAAAATTGAGCGATTTACTTTATGAGCACATGGTTAAGAACAAGCCCTACCTGAATAATGAGTTAACCATTCAGGATTTAGCCGACCAGCTCAAAGTAAGTTCCCAGGAAATCTCCAGTTACCTTAACAAGGAACTTGGCGTAAACTTTTTCAACTATATCAACGGTTTCAGGATTGAAGAGGCCAAGCAAAGGCTTACAAATCCTAACTTCGACAACGAGACCCTCCTGGGTATTGCCTACGATTCAGGGTTTAACTCCAAAACATCGTTCAATACCCTTTTTAAAAAGGAAACCGGAATGACACCATCCGAATATAAAAAGGCCTTTAGGAGTTCAACTAAAAAAAATACTTAGAAGAATCTCCTCAATCATCCTGTGTTATAAAATCTGTATATC
>LUYY01000228.1 GCA_001603415.1 Bacteroidales bacterium Bact_07
TGGTTAGTTTTATTGCGGAGCCAAAGTCTCCCCTTTCAGGGGAGATTTAGAGGGGTCTGTTAAGTTGCTCGTAGTTCGTGAATTGGAATGGAACGCTGATGACGCAGATTGGGCAGATTTACTCTGTGTAACTCTGTGTAAAACTCCGTGTAACACTGTGATACTAATTTAGTTGATAGTACGAAAATCAAATTTTGCCTTAACCCTCTAATTTGGAATCTGGAATCCCGCTTCGCGGGACAGGTCCTGGAGTCTGGAATCTTAAATCGTTTAAGCCAAAAGCACTATTTTTCCCAAAATCATTAATTTGGCGTGTCGTTCCAACGCCTATCAAAGGCTATGTACATTTTAAAGGTAAATCCGTGGTTTAGCAGAACACCTGAAAAATCCAGTCCCAAATCTTCCTTCTTCCGCGTGTTTGCGCCAAAGGGGGTGAATGCAGTTCCCTCAAAGTCGTATCCTGCTGCTAAAACTATAAGCGATGGACCCGATTTAATGTAATACCGCAAACCTACTGAGAGGAAGTAGTGCACATTCACATTAAAAAACGATGATGAGGTAACTGTGCGCCATGGATTCAGGGCTTCGGCCATTTGAATACTTTTTGAGGTAAGTTTACCGGGCCCAAAACCAATCCTGTCCTCAGTTGATGCATAAACTGCCAGTTTCATTGGAGGTTGGCCTGGTATCAGGCCATATCGGCCCCCAACCTGGCATAGCTGCCTTAGTAGATCAAAACCACCACTTAGGTTGAACGATCTAATTTTATAGAGCGAGTCGTATGCAGGCTTACCAAACTTTAGGTCGTCGGGGAAATTACCCTCGGTGGTAAGCGTGGCTATTTCTACGGGAAATCCCATTGAGGTGTATCCAATTCCCCAGTAAAATCCCATATTGTTCCCAGTGATATCAAGTTGCCATTTCCCATCAATGTAACTTTTCTTTTTGAAAGTCTTCAGAATATCAATATTGAAGTAGGGGTTATTAAAGTCAACCTGATTCTGGTAATCGCCCGGCGGTAAATCGCCAGTCCAGTAAAGTGTTCCCGATATATTCGAACGCTGTATCTTAAGCCAATAGCCTTTAAAGCCTAAATATCCTCCCCAACGGTATGCTTTACTTATAGCGTTATTCTCGAATTGCGCATTCAAACCCAGCCGCAAGCCAATTCGCCGTATGCCAAAGTTCCCCTCTACACTCATCATCGACGAGGTGTTGAAATCAACTTCAAGGGGCTTACCTATGGCCTTATGCTGAATGAAATTTATATACCAGTTCATTTTTGGGGTATACCATATCCCAATAAATGCTGGTATTGTGTCCTTTGAACTCGCATGGATTTGCAAGGTTAGAGGAAAGAATAGGATGAGAAGCAACGCCAATTTTTTCATGGTGATTTTTTTGAGGTGAATAGTTGTGGAGTAATGCCGTACAAAGAACACATTGAAATTGCGTTCAATTTAGCTGTTTTTCACATCCATCAAAATTATATTCATGGTTTTAGGAATTATTTTTTATTGACAACCAGTATCATGGGTTTAATCTCATTAAACTGTTGATAAAAAATAATTATTAGATGTTTTCTTATTCGGGTAAGTGGGGTTAATTGGTTAAATTCGCATTGGGCGATAAAGTGCTATTTTTCAAGTAATCAATTGGGTATAATACTTTTTGCTATATGAGCCAGTTTGTACATCTACACGTTCATAGCCATTACTCCATTCTCGACGGGGCTTCGAGTATCGATAAGTTGATTTCACGTGCCATGGAGCTGGGTATGCCGGGAATTGCCCTCACCGATCATGGTAACATGTTTGGTATTAAGGAGTTCCTGTCGAAGGTAAGCAAGATTAACAGTAAGGTGAATGAAGAGATTAAGCAGCTGAGGTGCGATATTGAGAATGCCGAGGGTGAAATTGAGCGTGGGGTTGGACAACCGGAAAGACTTGAGGAGCTTAGGCAGAAGCTCAAAGAGGCGCAAGCCAAACTTTTTAAACCCATTGTGGGATGCGAAACCTACATTGCCAAGAAAAGCCGTTTCGATAGAACAGATAAGGAGGATAGGCATAACTTTCACCTTATTCTGCTTGCCAAGAACAAGGAGGGCTATCACAACCTCATGAAGCTGGTTAGCTATGGCTATACCGAAGGATTTTACTATAAACCCCGCATCGATAAGGAGTTGCTACGCAAGTATAGCAAGGGCATTATAGCCTCCAGCGCATGCCTGGGTGGCGAGATTCCTCAAGCCATCCTGAATGGCAACCTGCAGGAGGCCGAAAGGTTGATTTATGAGTACAAGGATATTTTTGGCGACGATTTCTACCTTGAGCTAATGCTTCATAAATCGGGTGAGCCACGCATCGACTATGAGGTTTATGAGAACCAGGTTAAGGTGAACGAGGCACTTATTGAGCTTTCGAAAAAGACTGGGGTAAAATGCATTGCCACCAACGATGTGCACTTTGTGCTGGCCGACGATGCCTCGGCTCACGATATTCTGATTTGCCTGAATACCGGCAAAAAGTTGAGCGAGACAAATCGAATGCGCTATACCTTTCAGGAGTACCTTAAGAGTGAGGAGGAGATGAGAGCACTTTTTCCCAATTGCCCAGAAGCCATCAGTAATACAATGGAGATCTACAATAAGGTTGAACTTTATGATATTTCCAGCAAGCCTATCATGCCCTATTTCCCTTTGCCCGATGGCTTTACCGATGACAATGAGTACTTGCGTTACCTTACCTACGAGGGTGCCAAACAGCGTTGGGGCGAAAATCTTAGCAGTACTATTGTCGACCGCTTGGAGTTTGAGCTGGGAGTAATTGCCCGTATGGGGTACCCCAGTTACTTCCTCATAGTGTGGGATTTTATTAAGGCAGCCCGTGAAATGGGAGTATCCGTCGGGCCTGGACGTGGTTCAGCAGCCGGATCGGCCGTGGCCTACTGTTTACGCATTACCGATATCGATCCCATTAAGTACGACCTGCTGTTTGAGCGTTTCCTCAATCCCGAGCGCGTTTCGATGCCCGATATTGATATCGACTTTGATGAAGATGGACGCGAGGATGTTTTGCAGTACGTTGTAAATAAATATGGGTCTAAGCGCGTAGCGCATATTGTTACCTTTGGTACAATGGCTGCCAAGTCGTCGATTAAAGATGTGGCACGAACCCTTGAACTTGAATTGCCGGCTGCCGACAGGTTGGCTAAACTGGTTCCTGAACGCCCAAATATCACCCTAAAAAAGGCATTTGAGGAGGTACCTGAACTTGAAAAGGAAACCAAATCCGATAACCCGTTAATACGCCAAACCCTAAGTAATGCCCAGAAACTTGAGGGAACTGTTCGACAAACCGGCGTTCATGCCTGCGGTATTATCATTGGTCGCGACGACCTTGAGGAGTATATTCCCCTATGCACCAATTCCGAGGCCAAACTTTATGTAACCCAGTACGAAGGTACCCAGGTGGAGGACATTGGTTTGCTCAAAATGGACTTCCTGGGGTTGAAAACCCTGTCAATCATCAAGGATACCCTTCTGCTTATTGAGCAGTCAACCGGTATAAAGGTTGATATTGACTCCATTCCGCTTGACGATCCCAAAACCTTTGAGCTTTTCTCGCGAGGCGAAACCACTGCCATATTCCAGTTCGAGTCGCCCGGGATGAAAAAGTACATGCGTGCCCTTCAGCCCAACCGCTTTGAGGATCTTATAGCCATGAACGCCCTTTACCGCCCGGGACCAATGGATTATATTCCCAGCTTCGTGAATCGCAAGCATGGTCGTGAGCCCATAGTTTACGATATCCCCGAGATGGAGGAGGTTCTTAAGGATACCTACGGTATTACCGTTTACCAGGAGCAGGTGATGCTACTATCGCAAAAGCTTGCCGGTTTTACCAAGGGACAGGCCGACGCCCTGCGTAAGGCTATGGGTAAAAAGCTCAAAAAGGTGATGGATGAGCTTAAGGAGAAGTTTATTGAAGGCTGCCTTAAAAAGGGGTATGATAAAAAGGTAGTTGAAAAGATATGGTCCGACTGGGAATCGTTTGCCGAGTATGCGTTTAACAAGTCGCACTCAACCTGTTATGCCTACGTTGCCTACCAAACCGCCTACCTCAAAGCACATTACCCAAGCCAGTTCATGGCTGCCGTGCTAAGCCGTAATCTTTCCGATATCAAGAAGATTACCACTTTTATGGATGAGTGCCGCCGCATGGGTATTCAGGTACTTGGTCCCGATGTAAACGAGAGCCAAATCAAATTTGCCGTTATGCCTAACGGCGACATCCGTTTTGGCTTGGGCGCCATTAAGGGTATGGGCGAAAATGCTGCCCAAAACATCATCGATGTAAGGGAAAAGAGCGGTAAGTTCAAGAGTATCTTCGACTTTTTTGAGCGCGTCAACCTACAAACCGTTAATAAGAAGAACCTCGAAGTTCTTGCAGTTGCAGGCGCCTTCGACAATCTTATTGATTTTGACCGAAGCGTGCTTTTAGCTACCGACCCCAAGGGGGGTTCGTATCTTGAACAGCTCATGCGCTATGGAATTAAAATACAGTCGGAAAGGAATAGTTCCCAGCAGTCGCTATTTGGTACGGCTCCCGGATTTGAAATTCCTAAACCCTTACCCCCTAAGGTTGAACCATGGCCAACCATTGAAAAGCTGAACAAGGAAAAGGAGGTGATAGGTATCTACCTCTCAGCGCATCCGCTCGATGAGTTTCGGTTCGAAATCGAAAGCCTTTGCAACGTTTCCATTGCCGACCTAAAGGCCAATATGGAGCAGTACCGCGATAGGGATGTTACTATTGCCGGCATGACCATCGCCTCGCGGATCGATACGGCTAAAAATGGCAAACAGTATGGGCGCATAACCCTTGAGGATTACACCGATTCCATGGACATTATGCTCTTTGGTAAGGACTTTGAGAGCTACCGAAACTTCTGCTTCAATGGTTACTACATCATGGTGAGGGGTAGGGTACAGCCTAAGACCTACAAGCCCGAGGAGCTTGAGCTGCACATCAAGTCCATTACCATGCTTTACGATGTGCGCGAGAAAATGATTAAAAGCATAACCCTAAACATACCACTCGATGAAATCAACGATATTCTTATAGATGATATCATGAAGTATGTTCAACGCGACAAGGCTAAGATCACTCTGAAATTTAAGGTTTACGACCCTGAATATCAGGTTGCTGTTGATATGTTTTCCAGGGCATACCGAGTGAATATTACCCCGGAATTTATTAATTACCTGCACGATAGCGAGATTAACTATAAAGTTGCCATGGAGTAAACCTTTTATCAAAATTTTGGTTTAATTTTGTAATCGAAATAAATATCGATAAATCTAACTTAAAACATATTTACTATGGCATTAGCAGTAACTGACGCAAATTTTGACGAGCTTGTGCTCAACTCGGGTAAACCCGCAATGGTTGATTTTTGGGCTGAGTGGTGTGGCCCCTGCCGCATGATTGCCCCTTACGTTGAGCAAATGGCCGAGGAGTATAAGGATAAGGCAGTGGTAGCAAAGGTTGATGTTGACAGCAACCCCGGAATTGCTGCACGTTTTGGCATCCGCAATATCCCTACTGTACTTTTCTTCAAAAATGGCCAGATGGTCGATAAGCAGGTTGGCGCTGTTCCCAAGAGCGCCCTTGTTGCTAAGCTCGAGGCTTTACTGTAATTATTACAACCAGTATATGAGCCGGGTGTGCTTAGCCCGGCTTTAGTTTTTTTAAATTGATAGCTATGCGAATTTGTGTTTACTGTGCTTCAAGTTCAAAGGTCGATACCAAGTACTTTGAGGCAACTAAGGTTTTAGCTAAGGATTTTGTTAGTAAAGATGTAACAATAGTTTACGGAGGTGGTTCCTATGGGCTTATGGGATGCCTTGCCGATACTGCCCTGGAGCAAGGTGGAAGGGTAATAGGTATTTTACCCCGGTTCATGGAAAAGGTGGAGTGGGGGCATAAGAACCTAACCCAGCTTATACTGGTAAAGGATATGCACGAGCGTAAAAGGTTGCTTATTCAGGATGTTGATGCCGTTGTTGCCCTGCCCGGAGGATGCGGCACCCTTGAGGAGCTCATGGAGGTTATAACCCTCAAACGACTGGGCAAGTTCACCAAACCCATTGTAATACTAAATACCGATAACTTCTACTATCATCTTAAGGAAATGCTGCAGAAAATGATTGACGAACGCTTTATGCGCAACGAGCATAATGCCATTTGGCAGTTTGTCGATAATCCGGAAGATGTAATCCCAGCAATTCTGAATGCCCCCCATTGGGATTCCGATGCAATTAACTTTGCGGCGGTATGAGTTTTTAAAAAGACTTAGCTATCAGTAATTACTCATTTCTATAAACAAACAACCGGCTATCGCCAATTTCATCGAGCGAAACCATTTTACCCTTGAGGGTAGGGGCTTTAACGCCTTCGCCAAAGAACCTATTGCCCACAAACATTCGTGCCTCATCCCAGAGGTTTTTCTGAATAAAGCTGTTAATAAGCATGGCGCCGCCCTCGATAATCACCGAAATGATTTCCCTATCGGCAAGTTCCTTTAGGATTTGGGCTTCAACCCCCTTAACAAAATCGATAGTAATAATTTCCAGGTTGTCGATACCGGTGAATTCGGCCTTGCGGGCCAGCGCGCTGCTATTGTTACCGGTAACAAGTAAGGTGGGCTGACTGCCATCAAAAACTTTAGCGCTGATTGGTAATCGTAACTTGCGGTCGATAACCACCCGAATGGGTGATCGCCCGCTCCAGTTACGGACATTCAGTTGGGGATTATCCTTTTCCACCGTGTTGGTGCCAACAAGCACAGCCTGCTCTTCGCTACGCCAGCGGTGAACAAGGGAACGTGCCAACTCGTTGGTAATCCAGTTGGGGCCAACCGGTTCAGTAGATTCACGCTTTTTATCAATAAAACCATCCATGGTTTGTGCCCATTTCAGGATAACATACGGACGATTCTTGGTGTGAAAGGTAATAAACCGTCTGTTTAGCTCGATGGCTTCGTTTTCAAGGATGCCAACTGTAACCTCCTTTCCGCTTTGCCTGAGTATTTCAATCCCTCTTCCGGCTACCTTGGGGTTAGGGTCGGTGGTGGCAATCACCACGCGGGGAATTTCGTATTCAACAATCCTATCGGTGCATGGTGGAGTTTTACCGTAATGGGAACAGGGCTCAAGCGACACGTATAGGGTCGATTCCTTAAGAAGTTCTTTATTCTGAACCGAATTAATTGCATTCACCTCAGCATGGGCTTGCCCGTACATGGCATGAAACCCCTCACCAATAATTTGGTTGTTATGAACAATAACGGCGCCTACCATGGGGTTTGGGGCAACGTTGCCCAGTCCGCCTAAGGCAAGTTCCAGGCATCGGGCCATGTATTTACGGTGAACTTGGGCATTCTCCATAAAAAATGTAATTTTGTTTATCACAAAGTTAAGTAATTTTTATGGAGCATAACACCCTTAGCGGCATCCTTAATCATGTTTCCAAACGACTAAGTGCAAGTTTTAACCCAAACGAGATTCAAACCATTAAAAAGTACATTGCCGAGGCGGTATTGAATGTTCCGTTCCATCAAGTATTTTTAAACACGCTTCAAAAGGTTGACGATGATAAAGTAATAGAGGTTGAGCGGATTACTGCCGAGTTATTAGCGGGTAAGCCTTTACAGTATGCTGTTGGTTTAACATATTTTTCCGATTTGGTTCTCAGGGTTAATCCATCGGTGTTGATTCCCCGCCCCGAAACCGAGGAGTTGGTTTCGTTGATTGTGAAGGAAAACAAAATAAACAGTCCCGGTATTCTTGATGTTGGTACAGGTAGTGGTTGCATTGCACTTGCATTAGCCAAACATATTGCCAATGCCAAGGTTACCGGTATTGATATTTCGGCTGCTGCCCTTTCTGTGGCCATGGAAAATGCTGTAATCAACAAACTATCAGTAAATTTCCTTCAGGTTGATATTCTTGAGCCTACGGCTCTTGAGGCCTTTTGCTTCGACATTGTGGTAAGTAACCCTCCATATGTAACCGAATCAGAAAAGGAGTTTATGAAAAGGAATGTTTTGGATTACGAGCCGCACATTGCCCTGTTTGTTCCCGATGCCGACCCGTTGAGGTTTTACAGAGCGATTGCTTTACAATCGGTTCGTTCTTTAATACACCATGGTTGGTTATGGTTTGAGATAAATGAAGCATTTGGATCCGATGTTGTTAATCTCTTGAAATCAATTGGCTTTGTTCATGTTGAGTTGATAAACGATTTTAGGGGGAAACCCCGATTTGTTAAAGCACAAAAGCAAAACAATGGCTAAAAATGATGCCGGTAAAGCTATAACGCCCCAAAAGGCATTAGAGCGTTTGCAGTACCTATGTGCCCGACAGGAGAAGTGCACTTACGATTTGGTGCAAAAGCTTAGGCGGTGGGGTCTTGCACAAACCGATGTTGATATAATAGTTGGCAAGCTTACTTCCGATGGATATGTCGACGACAGGCGTTTTGCCAAACTCTACGTTAGGGAAAAGAGCCGTATCAACAAGTGGGGGCCAATTAAACTAAGGGCTATGCTTGCATCAAAGGGCATATCAAAGGAGATTATCGACGAAGCCCTAAATGAGCTTGGCATTACCGACAATAAACCTAACCTTTTTGAACTGTTGAAAAAGAAAATGCCGCATGTAAAAGCGGCAAATAGGTTCGATTTGCGGAACAAGCTAATTAGGTTTGGTGCCTCGCGGGGCTTTGCCCTCGATGAGGTGATTGATGAGGTAAACCGATTACTTGGTTCCGATGAGTAGATGCTTGCTCAAATTTTTATCACCTTTACCGCTCCAAGGTAATTCCCATTGAGGTAAGCCGTAATAATGTAAATTCCTTTTTGCAGGTTTTGCGCCTGGTATCGGTACACAAACGACGATAAACTTGCCTGCTCACTCATTTGCCACACCTCAAACCCTGAAATGGATGTAAGTTTTAAGGTGACTTGCCCGGTGGTTGGTAGAATTAACCTCAAATCGAAGTATTCGGTGAATGGATTAGGAATTGCCGAGATCATAATAGGATTGGGCTCATCCTTGCAAACTCCGGGCAAATTGGCATCAAGCCACAAAAGCCTGCTGGAAATGAAGTTTTTCAGGTAGTTAACCTCCTGCTCGTAAGTGCTACCCACAAATGCGTTAGGCCATACCCAAATACCAAGCGAATTAAAGGTGTTATAGTTTCGTATTCGGGCATCTTGTATAAGCGTTGTCATGCTGTCGATAATGGCATGGACGCCGGTGCGGGTTAGTAATCCACTATTTTTTAGCTCTTCCCAACGGCATCGAGCCATATTATTGAATTTATCGTCGGTAGTAAATTTATCCCACCAAAATGGAATTGGATAGTAATCGTCGGGGCTTATCGATTTAAATACCCAGCCCTGTGGCGAGTCGCCACTGTAGTAGTTGGCGTTGCCAAAGGTAAGGTCGTAGTCCCACATAGGGCCAAAAGTGAGTTTTCCGCCTTTGCTATCTTTATCCTTGTGCAGAAAGGTGCTTATGCGGTACGCATCAATGTTTTTTGAGAGTTCGTTAATTAAAAAGTAATCGACGGCCGAAGGTACATTAACATAGCGGTAGTATCCTAGGAAAGGGTCGTTCCAGTAGGTTGAGTTTAGTGTATTTTCGAAGGTGGTGATGTAGTTGCGGATGTAATTTTTTTGAACCGGCAAAATGTTTTCCGGTTTAGGGTAGTGCCATAGGAAGTTTATGGGTTTCCCGTTCTGCGTGTAAGGCGAAGCCCACCCAAACTCATCATAATCGCCCTTGTCGATTTTAACAATATAGCCGCCTGTTAATTCATCGCCCGAAATGTCGTTCTGGGTGAGTTTGGCAATATTCACACGGTTTTTACCGCGACGAACTTTCTCTATAAGAATGTAAAGGCCGGCATACTGTTCGTTTAGTACAAGCTCACAGAATGCCGTGCGGGGTGCATAATGCCCCATACGGCGACCAATTTCGTATGCCAAGGCATTGCGAATTAGCGTCTTATCGTTATAGGGACCGTAGAGTGCCCAATCGTTTCCGGGGGGCATGCCCATTAACGCCGAGTCGATATTCTCTCCCTGGGCACTTATTAGCTCCACATTATAGTTTTTTTTCGGCCAATCGTTCCAAAGCGACGATTGTCCACGATACTCA
>LUYY01000001.1 GCA_001603415.1 Bacteroidales bacterium Bact_07
ATTTTATACTCTCACTTAAAATTTGAATGAGTATGACGATCCCATTTTGGCAGTATTTGATTTCGATGCCGCTTTACATTGTTTTGCTAATGCTGGCCGTGGAGTTTATGCGAAAGAATTATCGGTTTGCAGCTGTTTTCTGGGTTTTATCGCTTTTTACCTTTCCGCTTTGGTTTAATAATTTAGAGGGATGGTTCCGTTGGGCAAAAACACTCTCGGTGTTGTTACCTACTGCATTTGTAGTTGGATTTGCCCGTATTGCACAGTACGAAAAGCGTGAGGGGTGGTGGACTATTTTCCGAAAGGATTGGGTATTATGGTTCTTATATGCAATTCTTGGGCTCAATATCCTGGAAGCTTCGTTAAAGGACTTTGAGATGGGAAATTGGTTCAATGGCCTTTCAGGCTTAATTCTTATTGTTACCATACCTCTTGTTAAATCAGGAAAAGGGAAACGGGTTGGATGGAAGATTTCCGACGAGAAACCAGGCGATTTGATTGCATATACCGATGCGATATGGAATTTTCTTTACACATCGTGGAATATTGCATTTGTTTATGCCGAAAATCCAGGATACGCAGCAAGTTCGCTTTGTATTCTATTAGCGGCAGAACTTTATCCTGTAATAAAACGTAGGCCAGAATTGTATGTCCAGGCCCGAGTGTACACCTTGGCTATTCACATTCTTATCAGAGCTACATACGATATCTTTACTCCAATCATGGATTCATCGGCATTTGCAAGCCAAAAGGTTGTATTCTGGTGGGGAATAATAAACTTCTCGCTTCATCTACCTTACCTTATTTGGTATTTCTTTTTCAAGAAAAGCAACCAGTAAGAGATTGACTGTAGATATTGCTTGCCTTAAGGCTTGATTTGAAAGGAATGCATGGACTTTAAGGGAATGAAGATTCAGTGTGCAGAATGTAGCGTTTAGGGTTTGGCTATCCACGTTATACGCTAATTTATGACAGCTGATTTCAGACGTCTGGTATCCACATTCTGCCCTTACTCTTCCTTCCCTTTCACCACCACAACAAACTCTCCCTTGGGGGTTTTAGTGGTGAAGTGTTCAATGGCCTGGGCTATGGTGCCACGGTAATTTTCCTCATGCAGTTTTGTTAGTTCGCGCGCAATGCACACCTGCCTATCGGCTCCAAAAAAGGGTAGCATCTGCTCAAGCAGTTTCACTATGCGAAACGGCGATTCGTAAAGTATTATGGTTCGTTCTTCGTCCTTTAATGCCTCAAGCCTTTTATTACGCCCTTTTTTTTGGGGTAGGAAACCCTCAAATACGAACCTATCGCAGGGAAAACCGCTCTGCACGAGAGCCGGGATTAGCGCTGTTGCTCCGGGTAGGCACTCAACCTCAATTCCCCGTTCAACACAGGTGCGAACCAGCAGGAAGCCAGGGTCCGATATGCCGGGTGTCCCGGCATCGGATATCAGGGCTACCGACTCACCTGCCTCAATGCGGCTTGCAATGTAATCGACCGTTTGGTGCTCGTTGAACTTATGGTGCGATTTAAGCGGGGTGGATATCCCGTAGTGCTTTAGCAGGTTACTGCTGGTACGTGTATCCTCAGCCAGTATCAGGTTGACGCTTTTTAGGACATCAAGAGCCCTAAGGGTAATATCGGCAAGGTTGCCAATTGGGGTAGGAACAATGTAAAGCTTCGGCATGTTGCAGGAGTGTTAAGCAAATTTTCTTCGAACTAAATCGATAAACGCCATAGCTGTTTCGTTGTCGGCATCCCATTCAAAATTCTCATGAATATAAATGATGGCTTCGTTTAGGTCGTTTAGCTGGTTGATATGCTTTATGGTTTGGTTGTATAGGTCGGCATCCCCGCCAAAAAGTTCTTTGATGAATAGGAACTTATCGTTAATGCCAATGGCTTTGGCCAGGTCGGTTATGGGTTTGTTCTGCAACTTGCTCTGCATGTCAGCCTTTTGGTGCTGCTCGGCAATAACTTCGTTACGGAATTTTCGCTTGCCCTGGTACTTGTCGGCAAGTATGGCTGAACTCTCCTCGTGATTTTGGGGTGTTGGAGGTGGTGTAGGTTTTGGGGTTGGCTTAATATCAACCTTATCGGCCTTTGGTTCATGTTTAGCCTGCTCAATATTTTGTGGCTGAACCCTTTCAGCTACATTTGTTTTTGCGCTTTCTGTATAACTTGCAGTTGATTTAGCTTGAGGTTCAGCAGGTTTTTCCGAAATAGTTGGTTGGTTCACCTCGATTTTAGCAGTGACCGATTCCTTTTCGAGAAGAATTTCTTCGTACGTTGCGGCGAGTTTAGCAAGTAATATATCGCGCTCAATGGATGGGAGTTTTCCGGAACTTAAAGCCTTGTCGATTATTGCTACCGCTTCAATAAGCTGATTTTGTGCTTTTTTCAAGTATTGCATCGTAAATCGAGTTTTGTTCGTTTTTCAAAAATAAGTTTTATTACATTTGTCTGTAAAACTAACTCAAAATATTTATTTCTGAACCAATGCCTTTTCTGGAAAACCCCGTAAGCGGGAAACGTAAGGGATATATCGAGGTTATTGCCGGCTCAATGTTTTCGGGCAAGACCGAGGAACTAATTCGCAGGCTCAAGCGAGCCAAGTATGCCAAGCAGCGGGTTGAAATTTTCAAGCCCATTATCGATACCCGTTACTCGGAGCAAGAGGTTGTATCGCACGATGCCAACTCAATACTTTCAACGCCGGTTTCGTCATCCGGAAATATTCTCATTTTGGCACAGAATGTTGATGTGGTTGGAATTGATGAGGCTCAGTTTTTTGATATGAACCTGCCCAACGTGTGCAACCAGCTTGCCGATATGGGCATTAGAGTAATTGTAGCCGGCCTCGATATGGATTTTCGCGGGAAACCCTTTGGGCCTATGCCCAACCTGTTAGCCATAGCCGAGTATGTTACCAAGGTTCATGCCATTTGTGTTAAGTGCGGCGATTTAGCACAATACTCTCACCGCAAAACCGATGCCGATAAACTTGTTTTACTGGGCGAGACTGACATCTATGAGCCACTCTGCAGGCTTTGCTACAACGAGGCAACCCGTAAGGGGGTAAAATAATTTTGGTTGCTCGCAACCGTAAACAATAGTAAAATGCAAAAAGTAAATAAGTTGGGCGAAGTGCTTGGGCCGGTTGGTTCCATTGCAGGATATTTTATTACCATTGTTGGAATTACCCAGCTATTTAACTCTTACAAGGCGATAATCTTTATTGTTTTTGGGCTCTTTATTGGCTTTACCTCGTTTGTGGCCTATGTTGATTTTGACACAAAAAGGTATCGAAGTGCAGTTAAACTTTTTGGAATATTTATCGTGGGAAAGTGGAAAATTCTTGACAGTACTATGGGTTTGCGTATTAAAAGGTCAAATAGGGCATGGCGAACCTATAGTGCATCAAACCGCTCGTTCGATATTTCTGAGAGCAATTTTCTGATTGAACTGATTGATAGCCACGGTAAGTCACTTGCCGATATTGAACGATTCCGCAGCATCGAAGAGGCCAAGGAGGCCATATCGTTTTACTCCGGGCAATTAGGTTTGCCAATCGTACATACCGCTTAGTAAGATTTTATCCCCTCAGTAGGTGAAAGCACGAGTTGATATATCGCATCACGTAACGCCAAAACTATTCTGGTTTGTTACCTTGATGATACTGCTTATGCCAGTTACAACTCAATACCGTTTACTGCTATTTGGTAATTACACTATAGGTGAGGTTATTGGCAACGAATATGTGAGAACTTTAGGAATGTCGGCGTTTGGCCCCGATAAGTATCCTGTTATTCAGTTTTCAACTGCCGATGGCAAAGTTGTTCAGTTCTATGGCCCCGAAAATTTTGACTATCCTGTTGGATCCAATTTAAGGGTTGTTTACAACCCTGCTAACCCCACTGAGTGCATAGTATTCAGTTTAGGCGCTATATATACAGGCCGAAAAGCTATAATCCCAGGAATACTATTTTTGCTTTGGATGGCTTTTTATCTTGCTTTTAGAACTAAAAAATAGATTTTGTAAATTTGTTGAAGTAAATTGCAGCAATCAATTTCATAATTTTGATGATAAACCTAACCGCATTACAGCTTTCCGAAATTGTTCAGGGTCAAGTGATTGGCAATTCAGATTTTGCCATACGCAACGTGATTACCGATAGTAGAGTTCCAGTTTCGGGCAATGGCTCGCTGTTTATAGCGCTGGTTGGACCAAACCATAATGCACATGAGTTTATCGATGAACTTTATAGTATCCGAAATATTAAAGCTTTCCTCATTGAAAAAGGCGAGGTTGATTACAGCAAATATCCAAACGCCACATTTGTTGAGGTTGACGATACCCTTCAAGCCCTTCAAAAACTTGCAGCCTACCACCGCAACCGCTTTGTTTATCCTGTGATTGGGATAACCGGTAGCAACGGAAAAACAATAGTTAAGGAGTGGCTTAACCAGTTACTCTTTTCCGAATACCAAATTGTGCGCAGTCCCCGAAGCTATAACTCGCAAGTTGGTGTTCCCCTTTCGGTTTTGCAAATGGACAACCATTTCGATCTTGCCATTTTTGAGGCGGGTATATCGAAACCCGGCGAGATGGTTAAACTTCAACCTATAATCGACCCTACCATTGGTATTTTTACCAACGTTGGAATGCCCCACCAGGAGAATTTCGACGATATTGACGAGAAGGTTAATGAGAAATTGAAACTGTTCCGCGAGGTAAAAACGCTGATATACTGCAAGGATCATTCGGTTATCGATTCGATTGTTCAGGAAAACACCTTGCTGGCCGAGAACCAGCTACTTACTTGGGGGCAAAATCCTGCCTCGAAGGTGCAGGTTAAGAGTATTCAGCGCCAGAACGTAAAAACGCAAATAAGCATTCGCTATAACCAGCAGGATTTTACTGTATCGATACCGTTTACCGATACAGCATCGTATGAGAATGCCATGCACTGCATAACCACCATGCTGCTTCTGGGGTATAAAGCACAGGATATCGACGTGCGCTTACAGCGCTTGCAGCCGGTGGCCATGCGTTTGGAGCTAAAGGAAGGAATTAACGGTTGCTCAATCATAAACGATTCCTATAATTCCGATTTGGGTTCGCTTGCCATTGCCATCGATTTTTTGATGCAGCAGAAGCAGCACGACCAGCACGTGGTTATCCTTTCCGATATACTGGAAAGTGGTTACGCACCTGAGCAACTTTACTCAAAGGTTGCCCAAATGCTTGAGGATAAAGGGGTGGATTTGCTCATTGGCATTGGCCCTGAAATAAGCCGTTACGATTACGCCTTTGAGATTGAGGCGGAATTTTACAGTAGTACCCATGAGTTCCTGCTCGACCTTAAGCGCAAGGAGATTCGCGATGCCGCTATTCTGGTTAAGGGTAGCCGTAAATTCCACTTTGAGCAGATTAGCGCAGCTCTTGAACGAAAGGTTCATCGAACTACACTCGAAATCAACCTGAATGCCATAGCGCATAACCTAAACTACTACCGAAGTTTACTTAACCCCGGGGTAAAGGTAATGGCCATGGTTAAAGCGTTTTCGTATGGTAGCGGCTCATATGAAATTGCAAACCTGCTTCAGTTCCAGCGGGTCGATTACCTTGGCGTGGCCTATACCGACGAGGGTGTTTCGCTTAGGGAAGCGGGTATCACCCTGCCAATCGTTGTCCTGAACCCGTCGTTTGGCACCTATGAGCTAATGGTTGAGTTTAATCTTGAGCCCGAAATCTACAATATCACCGGGCTAAAGGAGTTTATCAATGTTCTGAATAGGGTAGGGGTAAGCTCTTACGGTATCCATATCAAGATTGATAGCGGAATGCATAGGCTCGGGTTTACTTACGACCAGCTCGATGAACTTATTGCCATTCTTAAATCGACCAACTCGATTAGGGTAAAAAGCATTTTTTCGCACTTGGCTGCCAGCGATGAGCCGCAACACGACCAGTTTACCATACACCAAATTGAGACCTTTGATAGGGCTTGCACTACTCTGATAGATGCTTTAGGATATCAACCTATACGGCATATCCTGAATACCGGAGGTATTGAGCGATATCCCGAAGCGCAATTCGAAATGGTCCGGTTGGGAATTGGCCTGTATGGCATAAGCCCAACACTTTCCGATAAGCTGATGCCCATTAGCACTTTAAGGAGTAAGGTGATACAGGTTAAGCACATTCAACCGGGCGAAACAGTAGGGTATAGCCGAAAAGGCATGATTAATAAGCCTACCACGGTAGTTACCATTCCGGTTGGCTACGCCGATGGGTTATCGCGTTTACTGGGTAACGGCAACTACAGCATGATGCTGAATGGCACTCTGGTGCCAACCATTGGTAATATTAGCATGGATACTTGCATGCTCGATGCAACCGGTGTTGAAGTCCACGAAGGCGATGAGGTGATAGTTTTTGGCCACAAACCAACCATTTCCGATATGGCAAAGGCCATGGGAACCATCGCATACGAGGTGCTCACATCAATCTCGCAAAGGGTAAAGCGGGTTTACTTTCAGGAATAGCCTATCCTAAATCGCTAATGCGCTCCAGCCTGTGATGGTCAAGGATTTTTATCCTACGTCCGTCAAGCTCAATTACACCTTCCTCGGCAAAGCCCGATAGGGTTCTTATGGCGTTGGAGGTGGTCATGTTCGACAGGTTTGCTAAATCCTCACGCGAGAGGTAAACCTTAATGGTTTTACCATCGTCCTCCAGCCCGTAGGTGTCGCGTAGGAATATGAGCGATTCGGCTAACCTTCCGCGGATATGCTTTTGGGTTAGGGTTACCGTACGGTTGGTTGAGAAACCCAGCTCTGTGGCAACCGATTTAAGTATGTTAAGTGTAAGTTCCGCATTGTTCCTGAGGATTCCCATGAATGCATTTTTTTCAATGATACAAACCACTGAATCCTCCAACGCTTCGGCAGTAGCCGAGTAGTTCTCCTCAGCAAATAATGCCCGGTATCCTATAAATCCGATTGGCTTAGCCATGCGAACAATCTGATCGCGTCCGCCAACACCTTCCTTATAGAGTTTAACCTTCCCCTTTGATAGGCACACCAAGCCCTGAGGTGTGTCTCCTTCCTTGTAAATAATCTCACCTTTGCGGAAATATTGACAGGTGATATTTTTACGCATTATATCCTTTTCCTCGGGCTTCAGATTTGGGAAAAGTCCACATACGCCCTCGAATACGCTTTCAATATCGATGTTGTAGGAACTTCTGGACATTTTTTTTTCAAAAATACGTTATTTTATGCTTTCAAACATAAAATTAACATAATTTTAGCCGTAACACTAAATTTTTTTAATCAAATAGTGGTGTTTAAGTCCATTTAGTAACCAGAGGCATTTTTCGCCCATAGCCAAATGCTTTGGACGATACTCTTAGGATTGGTGGCGATTGATAGCGCTTATACTCATTCATATTGACAAGTCGGATTGTGCGGTTTACCGTGGCGCTACTGAAACCTAAACCTGCTATCTCCTCGGCTGAGAGGCCTTGCTCAATGTAAGCAAAAAGTATCGGGTCGAGTATTTCGTATGGAGGTAGCGAATCGGAATCTTTCTGATTGGGGCGTAGCTCTGCCGATGGCGGTTTTTGAATGGTGTTAATGGGGATTATCTCATCGTTTCGGTTGATGAAGTTAGCCAACCGGTAAACATCGGTTTTGTAAACATCTCCTAAAACACTTAATGCTCCGCACATATCACCGTAAAGCGTTCCGTAGCCCACGGCCGCTTCACTTTTATTGCTGGTATTAAGCAGCAAATGCCCAAACTTATTTGAAATGGCCATTAACAGGGTACCTCGAATGCGTGCCTGAATGTTTTCCTCGGTGATGTCTTCGGGTTTGCCTGCAAAAATAGGACTTAATTGGTTTTTGAACGATTCAAAAATGGACTGTATGGAAACTATATCGTATTGCACCCCAAGTTTTTTGGCGAGTGCCACAGCATCGTCAATTGAATGTTGCGATGAGTACTGCGATGGCATTAGCAACACTCTCAGGTTGTTCACATCGAGTGCCTGTGCCGCTAAAGCTAACACCACAGCTGAGTCGATACCGCCCGAAAGGCCAAGCGTGGCTTTGGTGAAACCAAGTTTATTGAAGTAATCCTTTATGCCCATCACTAAGGCATAGTGAATACGCTCAATTCGTTGAGTTGATGATGGGTTTTCGGTGGGGAGTGGTTGGGCTTTATCAAAGGCTCCGGTTTCAACCACCTGATAATCTTCCTCAAAACATTTTAGCTTAAAAATGATATCGCCGTTGGCATTTACCACCATCGACCCTCCATCGAAGAGCAGGTCGGTATTACCACCTACCTGGTTTACATAGATAACGGGTTTGGAGTAACGAGCCACGTTGCTTCGGAAAACCTCAAGCCTACGTTCCTCAACGTCGTAACTGAATGGCGAGGCCGAGATGTTGATCACCATATCGGGATTCAGCTTTGCAAGGTGATTCATGGGGGCATCGCGGTACAGCTTACTTCGGGCAAACGATGTGGTGGTGGGCTGGTCGTCCCATATATCCTCGCATATGGTTATGGCTATTTTCATACCATCAATTTCGGCAAGGCGATAGTTGCCGGGGTTGGGCTCAAAGTATCGGTACTCATCAAAAATATCGTAATCGGGTAGTAAGGTTTTGTGGTAAACATCCAAAATCTTACCATTGCCCAGTAGGTAGGCCGAGTTGAATAGTAACTTGCCCGAGGGGTTTGTATTGATGCTTGGTGCGCCAACTATAGCATAGATGCCATTGCAGCTTAGGGCTATTTGGTCAATAGTGGTCATGCATCTATCAACAAAATGCTTATGGGTTAGCAAATCGTGGGGTGGGTAACCGCAAACCGATAGTTCCGAAAACACAATCAATCGTGCACCTTCCGCTTTAGCCCTTTCAATTGAGGCTATAATCTTTTCGGCATTAAGGTCAAAGTGACCAATGGTGTAGTTTAACTGGGCTAGCGCTACTTTCATTTTGTGTTATCCAAATAGTTAGAAAATTATACCAACTTTCAACGCTAAACTTTGTGATGTAATGGTTGAGTTAGGAAGTTCGATAATACGGGTTAAGCCATCGTTCCAGGTTATGCCAAACAGTATGGCGCTTTCGCCTCCGAGGGAGTATTCGCCACCTATTCCAAGGTAATACGAGGCAAACCCCCAAGCCATGTCGGTTTGGGTAGTTTCGCGGGAAACATTGTTGGTGTCGTTCCATGCGTAGCTTCTTATTCTGATGCTTCCGCTAATGCCAACATTGGCAAAGTATGTGGTGTAGCCAATTTGGTTTGTCCTAAACTTGAAGCCAACAGGCATGGTAAGGTATTGCGATTTTAATTTGATATTATCGCCAATGGCAATGTTATAGGTGCCATCGATTGTTTTCAGGGTATAAGTCGATTGCATAAGCCTGATATTCCCCCCAAGGGTGTTAATCGAAAGTCCTGAGGAAAAGGCATACCGCTTGGCAAAGAACTTATCGGCATTAAAGCCGATGTTCAAGCCCACAACAGGGCCATTGGGGTCGTAGCGCTTGGTGTCGGAGTTAAACCACGATAGCTGCGGGTCCACAAATACGCCGAAGCTGTATTTCTGGGCATTTGCCAGCTGATTACCAAGTAGAATTAACCCGATTGAGAGTGTAAGGCTATTCAACTTCATTGTTTCATCATTTTTATTCTTACCTTGCAAAGGTAACCATTATTTTTAAGCGACTTTTCGGATTGCTTTTCCAAAACGTAAAACCATATTTTACTTTAGCTTTAAATGTAACGTCGATAACACCGCCTAAGTATTAACTTTGTGACCTAAATTATGCTAAAACAATGATTCTGTTTCCAAATGCCAAGGTTAATCTGGGCTTAAACATAGTGCGTAAGCGCCCCGATGGCTACCACGATATCGAAACCCTTTTTTATCCCATTAAGGGGTTATGCGATATTCTTGAGGTTATTACCACCGATGGTACTCCCAATACCATTGAATTTTCTCAGAGTGGCTTGGGAATCGACTGCAATCCCGATAGCAATTTATGCGTTAAGGCTTACCGCTTACTTGCAAATAGGTTTGGAATGCCTCATGTTAAGATGCATTTGCATAAAATTATACCCATGGGAGCCGGTTTAGGTGGGGGTTCATCCGATGCTGCTTTTGCTTTAAAAGCCATGAACGGTTTTCTGAAGGAACCTTTAAGCATCGACGAGTTAATGGCACTGGCCTTGGAGCTGGGTAGCGATTGTCCCTTTTTTATTACTAATACTCCATCGGTTGGTCGTGGTCGTGGCGAGTTGCTTGAGCCTGTAAATATCAGCCTTGCCGGCTTCTGGATTTTGCTGGTTAATCCGGGTATCCATGTTAGCACAAGGGATGCCTACGAGGGCAGCAATCCTAAACCATGGGATAATCCCATAGGTAACATAGTAAACTTGCCGCTAAGCGATTGGCCCAACAAATTAGTTAACGATTTTGAGAAAACCGTTTTCCCAAAGTATCCGTTAATTGAAAGGGTAAAGGAAGAACTTTACAGCATGGGAGCGGTTTACGCATCCATGTCAGGCAGTGGCTCTACAGTGTTCGGAATATTTAAAAGCAAACCTGTAATTACAGATGCATTTAAAGGTTATTTTACGCATACATCAGAAATGTAGGTTAAGCGGATTGGGTGATGATTGGTAGAAAAATGTTTTTTTATTGGATACAGTGAGTCGATTTAATGGGTTATATGCTCTGTGCAATTTCTCGACAACAGGGTATACATACTTTAGACTATTGCGGGGCTAAAATGTTTCTCCTAATTGTCTGAACATTTCTATTGTGTTTACATACGAAACATTCAAAGCAATACAAGCATCAGGTATTTTCACTTTATTCTGTCTGTTGGGTTCACTTACTTCTTGTGTAACAACAAACCTGTTAGCATTGTCAGCAAGGCAATAAGCCACAAGAAAAGCATCTGCTTCGTCCGCATTCAGAAATTCATTTAATGCATTCGGTAAATAATGTCCACTTCTCGACATTGCCCAAGCTGTCACCTGTGCATAAGCAGTCATTACAACTGATGTGTCTTTGAAAAAGTCTTCGGGCAAATTATTTCTGCACCATTCTTCGAGTGCATCGTTTCTATCGTAAAGCTCTTTTTTTACCTTGTCAATACTGATAACCCTGCCTTCTTCTGCCAATTGTCGAACCTTGTTCCAAAATCCCGCAGCAACGTCAATCGGATAGTGAAACCGATGAGCCTGAATAAAAAAGTTGCTATCTAAGACATATACTGGCATTCGGGCTACAAGTGTTTAGAGAAGAAATTTTCAAACGTGTCGCCCTTTAAGCCCGTAAGTTTATAGGCATCACGATATAATAATTTACCAGATTTTACAGCCTGATTAACATGACTGGCAAATGTTATACTGATTCTTTTTTTTGTCGTTGCGTAAAAGTCGCCACCAGAACCTTGACTTTCTTTTTTGGCAAATTCCCGATTGGAATACTCTTCATAGAAATCAAAAAACTGTGGTCTGCTGATTTTGCCTGTGTCTAGAGCCCTGCGTGCAATAACTATTTCACTCACTTTAAAATAACGGGAAGCATAAGCGAAGTTGTTCGGTTTGTGATTCCATACTTCATCAAACTCTTGTGCAGGGACTAAAAATTCAGCAGCAACTTTATCGCAAAGAATTTCAATCGGGTCGTTGGCTGGTTGTAACCTTCTGAAATCGAAACCTGCACTGTGACCTGTCCAAATATGTGCTAACTCATGCACAATGGTAAACATCTGAGCAGATTTGAAATCGGAATTGTTTACGAACATGAAAGGAGCATATTCATCCACCAAAACAAAACCTCTGCACTCGTCAACAGGAATGGGTCGGTGGGTATTGTTTTCAACTATGCCGTTGAAAATGGTAATGATTCCTTTGTCTTCAATATGCAAAACCAAATGGTCTTGGGCATCTTGCCAAGTTCTGAATTGACTTGCCCAATTTTCAGTTAGTTCCAGGGTTTGGCGAATATCTGCAACTATAGCATTTACATTATTGCTGTTTCTAAACTTTCCTACAAATGGTAAAGGATGAAAATCATTATCTTTTAAATAGTTTCTTAACCAATCCTGCCTTTGCTGTAAGAGCAAAATGGTATCAAACACATTGATGCTGATACGGTCTGCTTGGTTTCCGTTGGTGCGGAAATACGGAATTGGCAGTTTTTCTTGTGGTGGCTGTGGCAAAAACAGATAACCAAAGGGCAGGTAAACTTTCTTAGAAAATTCCTCCAACTGTTTCACTGTGGGTTTCTTTTGCCCTTCGAGCCACTCCAATATTTTAGGAAATTTTACGGCAAATGTAGGCACATCATAACCCGCCCGGGTAATAGCCCAGGTTAGCATGTTGGTATTTACATTAATCTCATTTGCCATACTGCAAAGTTATTCATTTCCCATATTTTACCTGCGGCTCGGCTGCCATGGATAATTGTTCTTTTGCTTCGCTTTTTACTTTCACTTGTCCGTTCATCAGCATAGGCAATAAAAAGTCACGAAGTTTGATGAGTTCTTGGTTTTCTCTTTGATTTTTTAAAATCATGTCAAAAAATGGTTTTGTCTTTTTCTCAAAGAGTTTCATAATGTTTTCATCAGGTAGTAGTG
>LUYY01000229.1 GCA_001603415.1 Bacteroidales bacterium Bact_07
CGAGTTAATAGTCGCCGCATAACTCTTTGACGTGTCCATGAATTTATATGAGTATCCATAGGTTCCATTCCGATCGATCTCTTCTTCAATAAAACTGCATTTGATTAAAGAATCAGGAGATACCGTGATAGTAGGAGCAGGCCTTCCCGCCCTCCAATAATCATTGATTAAATGGACCCATACTGTCGGGTAGAAAGTTCCAGGTTCATTATAGGTGTAAGTTGGACTTTCCTCAAGGGATGAACCTTGTATTGAATATGCATCAAAATCCCAATACCATTTATCGATGTATTTCCTCAATTCAGTATCGGATTTTCCATTTATTAACACCTTTGCATCAAATTTTACTTCTAATGGCATCGTTCCTGATGTCGGATCAGCTGATGGAATAACGACGACATCATTTAAAATCCAGACATTGTACATATCCACAACATCATACGGAACATATGGTAATTGATTGACATCTGCAGAAGTCTCACCCTTTACATTTGACGCTTTTAATGTGACAGTATACAGCCCAGGTGCATTATACGAATGAACCGGACTGCGTAACGGAGATGATGAATTATCTCCAAAGTCCCAGAGCCATGAATCTTCCATAGAATTGGAAGCCTTACTCCAGAATTGAATTGGCTGATTTGGATATGCAATCGCCTGGTATTTTCCAAAATTAAACGGACTCTCCATCGTCATCTCAGGACTTGGCGGGACATTCGGGAATACCTCCATCTTCTGGATTTTTTGTCCGGTAGTATATCCATCAGGTCTGGATGCTCTCATCGTAACCGTATATTCACCGGTCTCTGGGAGATCAAACCTTGGAGTAAACTCACTCGAAGAATAGGTTTTTGTCCCTTTTGCAACCAACCAATCCACATTCCAGTCTCTATTAATACCGAGCGGAATCAGTACAACACTATAGGCCGTCTTCCCATACTCCTGGACCCAAGTGAAATTAATACTGTTGTCAATTGGTTCCTCCACATGAATGTATTGGTATGTTGAATGGACAGAACCAGGCAGATCTCCATGGGACACATGTAGTGTTACATTATAATCCTTAGGAGATGTAAACGTATGGACAGGATTTTTAATAAAAGATTCAGTTCCATCATCAAATGTCCAGTGATATTTCACGGGTACACCAGTTGTGAGAAGATCAGGATCAAATACTGATTGATCAATAAAAGATACATTCAGTGGATAGGTACCATTCATAGGAACTGCGGTAAAAGCAGCGAATGGGTACCTCTCGGCCCCAACGGATATATAATCATTTTTACGAAGGAAATTACTCTTTCCATTATGATCAATCACAGTCAGATTCACCCAATACTTATGGGGAGGAGCCAAATCTGAACTATTATATCCTGGATATAGTAATCTAAACTGGGGATTTGGATCATGAGAGGTTTCATAATACCCACTGTTATTTCCGATCTCCCAGAAATACTCTAGATCTTTTCGGTTTGAACTCTGATTAATAGCAGCTATTGTCTGATCAATAAGAGTCACATTCAACGGAGCCAAGCCTTCCCGGACAGAGGCACTGAAATTCACGATTGGACCATCTGGAAGAGCAACAACGATGTCACCCACGGTAAACTCATCGCTAACCCCAAATGAATTCGTTACGTTTTGAATGACATGATATACCCCAGGATCTTTCAATGTGACATTGACATTCTTCGTTGTAAACTCTGTCCCAAAGACATTAATTCCGGTCTCATTCCAGATCGTATAGTTGTATGAAAGTGGAATATCAGAGACTGTATAGTTCACCATACTGAGCGCCTGGTCAATTATCCCAATCTCCAACGGGGCAACTCCACTCTTTGGAATTACCGAAAAGTTTGCTATTGGGTAGACATTATCAGGAGGTATTGGAGTAATATCAGTAATTGAGACCAAATTGCCCAAGC
>LUYY01000230.1 GCA_001603415.1 Bacteroidales bacterium Bact_07
CCGTCGATCAGGCCGTGAGAATTTACAACTCTAAAAGATTACATGTATCTTTGGGCTTTAAAACCCCTGATGATGTTTTTACGAGTGTCGCCTAAATTTATTTATTAACCTGTAGACTTATTTCAGGACTAGACACTTACAATTTGCTTTTTTAGAACACTTACCTGTGTTACCCTGAAACTGGCCGAGTCCTCCACCACAACCATCCAAACCAGATTGGTTAAAGGTAATGGGGTGGAATGTATGCGAGTAAAAGCAATGTCAGATGTTGTTAGCCTTCTCTTAACCTCTCCTTCAAGCGAAAGCTTAATGAATGCATTCAGTGTAAAGTAAAGCGATACCAGAGCAAGTCCAAAAATGCCCAATAATTGTTTAAAGCGATGTTGCTTTTTTCGGAAAAAGAAAAGTGCAAGGAGGGTGAACACAAGAATGATCAGCAAGTTAAGATCGATTATAGCCATGGAATCGAATGACACTCTAATGCTACTAAAGGGTTCAAAGAGGGCTGTTCCGTATGTGTTGAAAATATCCATAATTAAATGCGAGAGCCATGGCAGCAATACCATAAGCCACCAAAAACCGAATGAATAATGCGTTCGGGAAAATTTCTTTAAAAGATATGCCAGAAAAATCGATCCACCTGCCAGTAAAAGCAATGAATGGCTAAAACCACGGTGAATAAACATGGCCTCAACAGGGTCGAAAAAACGGGTAAATGCCACATCAAAATCGGGAATGTTTGCGGCAACCGCGCCCAGTATCATTGCCTTAGGCCCAATTTTTTTATTACCTAAAACATGGCCAATTATAGCGCCAGTAAGCGCATGGGTTAACGAATCCATACAATTTAGCTACCTTTGCAAAACAATAACGTTTTCATTAAGTTCAAATTTACTCAAAATAATCGTGGGACGAAGAAGTAAGCCGCTGCTTGAGCAAGTCCGTATTGAGGACATTGCTGCCGAAGGCAAAGCCATTGGAAGGGTTGATAATAAGGTTGTTTTTGTGCCCTTTGCCATACCGGGCGATGTGGTTGATATACAAGTAACCAACAACCGCAAGAATTTTATGGAGGGGCATGTGGTTAAGTGGCATACTTATGCGCCAAACCGGATTGAGCCTTTTTGTTCCCATTTTGGGCTTTGCGGCGGCTGTAAATGGCAAAATCTGCCCTACGCTGAGCAGCTAAGGTATAAACAGAAACAGGTTGCCGACCAGCTAAAACGTATTGGAAAGCTAACCCTGCCCGAAGTTTCGCCCATAATCGGTTCAAAAAACACCACACACTACCGCAATAAGCTTGAGTTCACCTTTTCGGAGAGCCGTTGGTTAACCCGCGAGGAGATTGAGCATTTAGGCGAAATTGAACAGCATCCGGCCTTGGGCTACCATATCCCTGGCAGGTTCGATAAGGTTTTTGATGTTAGCACCTGCTATCTTCAGCCTGAACCATCAAATTCAATACGATTAGCCATAAGAGATTATGCCATTAGGCATGGTATCGCATTTTTGAACCTTTACACCAAGCAAGGCCTGCTTAGAAATTTGATTATTCGCACCGCAACCTCCGGCGAAGTAATGGTAATCGTATCGGTTACACGCTATAACAACGAGGTAATGGGCTTACTGGAATACGTGCGCGATAATTTCCCTCAGGTTACCTCATTAATGTACGTTGAAAATAGTAAGCAAAACGAGACCATAAGCGACTTAGAAGTTCAACTTTTTGCGGGAAAGGATCATATCATCGAAGCGATGGAGGATTTGAAGTTCAGGGTTGGGCCAAAATCGTTCTATCAAACCAACTCGGAACAAGCACTTGTGCTGTACAGGGTGGCCACCGATTTTGCACAGCTAACGGGCAATGAACTGGTTTACGACTTGTACACCGGGACTGGTACCATTGCTAACTTCGTGGCTCGAAAGGCTAAAAGGGTTATTGGGATTGAGTATGTACCGGAGGCTATTGATGATGCGCGAGTTAACTCGGCGCTGAACGGAATTACTAATACCGTTTTCTTTGCAGGCGATATAAAGAATGTGCTAAGCGAAAAGTTTATGAACGATGAGGGCAAGCCCGATGTTGTAATACTCGACCCACCTCGCGCAGGCATTCACCCCGACGTGGCAAAGGCATTGATTTCTGCTCTTCCCGCTCGTATAGTTTACGTGAGCTGCAATCCGGCCACACAAGCCCGTGATATAGCCTTAATGGCAGAACATTACAACGTTACCCGCATTCAACCTGTCGATATGTTTCCACACACCCATCATGTGGAAAATGTTGTGCTTTTGGAAAAGCGCTAACTGCAGTTTTTTTGTTGATAGTGTGATTACGCTGATTGATTTACACTGATATACAATTAACCCAAAACCAACCAATAAACACCCTACTCACTTCTGCACATGGCACACTATTTCTTCCTCTGGTAATAGAGCTGGAGTTTCTTTCGAAAAACTCTCTCGTTGGCTTCGTTTATGCGTTTAATAAGTGCCTCAATGAGTTCGGTACGACCTTCGAGTTCGGAACCCGAAACCACCTCGCCATCGGAGTAAACAATTTTCTCGATCTTATATCCGTTTACACCCAACGAAAGCGCAACCGCGGCATTGTAATCGTCGAAAATGATAACCGAAGGCATAGTGTTAACATTATACTTCATTACGGCTATGAGCACGCGCGAACTGATATACCTTATTTGATCCTCGCCTAAATACTTTGCGCCAAGCAAAAGCTTTACCAAATCGATTTGGGCAACCTCGCGCATACGCCTGTTTGCAAGCATCTTCTCATAATCGGCCTGACTGGTAGCAAGGAATAAATCGATAAAAGGTTGCGGTACGCCTTGCAAGTCCCTAAGATCACCCTCACGTTTACGAACTTTGTATTCCTTGTGGGCTAACTGTTGTGTATTGGGGAAATAGTAAGTCCATTTGCGGGTACGCTTATAGGTTGATGTCATAGGCTTAGGTTTCCACTTAGTTGAGGGGCGCATCAGAATTGGATCGGTTAACCGGAGGTTTTGTGATTCGAGGGCATAAATCATGCAATTGATAAAATGTATATATCCGCCACCCAGATTGGCATTCAATGCCGACCAAAGCGTTTTATAGCTGGTTTGACGGGCACTGTCGGCTTTGGGGTCATCACTATAAATCCTTTTGCTCTTGATGTAATCAACAAATTCCCTGTCGAGTGTAACCGGGTAGTAGGTGGCGGAGTTATCGGTTGTATCGATGAAAAGATCCTTGCCGGTATGGTAAAGCCCACGAACATCGACCACATAGTCGGAATCGTTGGCCAAACGGACATGCAAATTGTAATCGGCTCCCCAGCGCATGGCTGCAATGGTTGGCTGTAGGCCCTGCTGTGCAAAGGCATTGGTCGTAATCAATGCCATGATTACTACTGATTTTAACCTTTTCATAACCGTTTATTTTCGTTGTGTAAAGTTAGCAATTTTGAAATCGGAAAGAACTATGAAAGGCATTATGTGGAAAGTTGAAGCGAAGTGGAGTGTCTCGTGCTTGGGGTTTAGCGTGAGGTGTGTCACACCCGTTCCTGTAACGTTTAATGCGATTCCCGATTTCAAAATTCAAGATTAAATGTGAATTCTTTTCTATCAACCCAACACCAACTGTCAACTGTCAACTAAATAAGTATCACAGGGTTTCACAGTGTAACATGGTGTTTCACAGTGGGAATCTGCTGAATCTGTGCTCCTCGTTAGCGCGCGTCTCATGACGCGTGCGTTCTTATTATTCTCAAACAATGGACAACCTATCATGTCATTCCGAGCATATGCGAGGAATCTCATTAATGGTTGAAGGTAAAAAGAGATGCTTCGGCGGTGCTCAGCATGACATGAGTGGACGGGTCAATTTCAAACTATCAACCATCAACTAAATTGGTATCACAGTGTTGCACAGGG
>LUYY01000231.1 GCA_001603415.1 Bacteroidales bacterium Bact_07
AGGCTTTACTTAGTAACACTTACTTTTGGGTTGTAGTTGCATACTTTGCTGTTGTTCTGTTCATCTCGTTTTTTACAAAGAAGATAGCAAGTCGTTCTTCTGCTGATTTTCTTGTTGCAGGTAGAAATTTAGGTGTTTTGGTTTGTTCAATTGTTGTTGCTGCAGAATGGTTAGGCGGATTAAGCACTATAGGTGTAAGCGAAAAAGCGTTTCATACATTAACATTGCAGCCCATACTTTATAATATTTCTACAGCTATTGGTATGATAATTTTAGGTTTCACTTTAGCCAAGTACTATAGGGAACGACATGTTCATACTGTTAGCGAAATGATTGAAAGCATTTTTGGGCAGAAGGCTCGAAGTATTTCCGCAATAGCATTTCTTATTGCTTTTATAACATTAGCATACGTTGAGTTAACCACTTTTGCTACAGTTTTATCCCCGATATTCGGAATTAGTTGGATGTGGGCAGTTTTGCTGGCCGCAACAATTACAACAGTATATACTTATGTTGGAGGTATGCATGCTCTTACAATTGTTGCAATTGTAAATCTTATTGTTAGATATGTAGGTTTGGGTATTGCATTGGTTATTGGTTTAATTGCCATTGGGAAATTCTCAAATCTATCGACACGCCTTATAGAACTTGGCGCACCTCAAAATTATTATAATCCATTTAGTATTGGTTGGACAGCTGCTTTTAGCCTTATTCTTGGTGGAATATTTGGTGGAATGGCCGCTCAGGCTAGCATACAGCCAATATTTGCCGCTAAAAATCCTTTAACAGCCAAAAGAGCGGCTATTCTTTCAGCTTTATTTATTGCTCCCTTTGGTATCATAACAGCATTGCTCGGTTTAATGGCTCGTAGCGGTATATTTTTTGAGGTAGGCCCTAATTTTGATCCTAAAATGGCTTTACCCACACTCCTTATGACACCTGGATTTATACATCCTGTTTTGGGTGGACTGGCCATAGCAGCAATTCTTGCAGCAATATTATCAACAATTGGCCCTGTAAGTTTTGCCATTGTTACCATTGCAACCAAGGATATTTACCATGGATTGATCAATAAGGATGCATCCGATGAAAGCGTTCTGAAGTTTGCTAAACGATTGGTTATTCTTGTAAACGTTGTTACTGTGCCAATGGCGCTATTCATAAAGGGTGCAATTCTCGATGCTGGTTATTTTTCATATGCAATCAGAGCAATTGGTGCTATAGTTATATTGTTGGGTATTTATAAAATCAAGTGGATATCAAAGCATGCTGTTTACTTTGCCTTTATCGGTGGAACCTTAGCCATTATTTTAAGTATTATTGCCAAAAAATTTGGGTGGTTTGAAATTGATAAAACCTATGCAAGTATAATTGCAACCATATTCTTTATCGTTGTAGGAAATATTTACACTAAGTATTTTGCGAATAAAAACCAGTTGTCTAAAGCTTAAAAGCTATGAATCATCCATTGAAGGATATTAAAGTGCTGGAATTGGCCAATGTATTAGCAGGTCCTAGTGTTGGAGTTGCTTTGGCCGAATTGGGGGCAACTGTAATAAAGGTCGAAAATCTAATTACCAACGGCGATGTAACCCGAACCTGGAAATTAACAACCGAGGATCCCAAAACCGATATATCGAGCTATTTCAGCTGTGTGAACTGGGGTAAAAAGTCAATTGCCCTTGACCTGAATAAGCCCGAAGGGCTTGATGTTGTTTACCGTTTGGTTAAATTTTGCGACATCGTGCTGGTAAGCTATAAACCCGGCGATGCCGAAAAGCTTAAGGTTGATTATAAAACCCTCATGCAGCACAATAAATCCTTAATATATGCCCATATAACAGGCTATGGTTTAAAGAATATGCGTGCTGGCTATGATGCTATTATTCAGGCCGAAAGCGGATTTACATACATGAATGGGGAGCCCGATGGCCAACCCGTTAAGATGCCCGTAGCCCTTATGGATTTACTGGCTGGACATCAACTTAAAGAGGCAATACTCTTAGCCTTGCTTAACAGGGAACGAAAAGGCGAAGGGGCTTACATTGAGACAAGCCTAATTAAGGCAGGTGTGGCTGCTCTGGCCAATCAGGCTACAAACTGGTTGGTTGGCAATAAAATCCCTGAACGCATGGGCTCGGAGCATCCCAACATAGTTCCTTATGGCAAAATATTCTACACCCGCGATGGCAAACCTTTGGTTTTAGCCGTTGGAAGCGATAAACAGTTTGCAGAGCTATGCTCTATTCTTGGCAAACCTGAACTTGCTGCCGACGAGCGTTTTGCAACTAACTTTAACAGGGTGAAGAATCGCACTGCATGTAACGAGGCTGTTCAGAGCCTGATTGCCCAGTTCGATCGCGATCCCTTACTTGTTGAACTCGAAAAGCGATCGGTTCCTGCCGGTGGCGTGTATAATATGAAGGAAGTTTTCGAAATTCCTGAAGTTCAAGAACTGGTCATGGATGGAAAAACCACCTCGGGTATGCCTATTAAAGGCTTACGAACGGTGGCCTTTAGCATGGGAGAGAATGCTAAACCCATGAAACTTCAAGCACCGCCCCATTACGGCGAACACACAGTAAGTGTGCTTAAGGAGATACTTGGATATTCAGCTGAAGATATAAATAGTTTAATAGAAAAAAAGGTGGTTTATGCACGAAAGTAAGAAGAATCCGGCATTTATCGATGGGTCGAGGTTGATAACCGAAGCCCTGGTAAGGGCAGGCGCCGATACCTTTGTGGGCTATCCCATAACGCCGGCAAACCTGCTATACCTTTATGCAACCAAGCGATTCCCAACCATGCTGGCTGCACCCGACGAAATTACCACACTACAATGGATGAGCGGCTTTGCTGTGGCTGGCCATATCCCTGTTACCGCAACTTCATATCCCGGTTATGCTTTAATGGTTGAATCCATTGGCATGGCAGCCATGATGGAGTTACCCATGGTTATAGTGCTTGTTCAACGCTTAGGGCCTGCAACAGGTACTGCCACTTGTGGTGCCCAAGGCGATTTGAATGTAGTATATGGAACCATGTCGGGAGGTTACCCCATTCCTACATTTTCCATTAGCAATTACCACGATTGCTGGGAAATCTCGGCTAAAGCCGTGCATACCGCCATACAACTTCGCACACCTGTGGTGCTGCTTACATCCAAAGAGATGGTGATGACCCTTCAATCATTCGATTGGTCAAATCTACCTGAAATACAACCCAAAAAGGTGAAGCAGTTTACCGCTGGTGGCCCCTATTTGCCTTACAAAGCCGATGAATCGCTTGTGCCCGATTTCCTGCCCGTAAGCCAAAATAAACTTCAGGTTCGTATAACCGCATCAACCCACGATACTAAGGGTATCCTACAAAACGTATTACCTGAAGCCATCGAAAATACTAAGCGGTTGGAGCATAAACTGCGTAAACATATGGATGAATACACCTTTTACGAGTTTGACCAACAGGATGGCTCTGATAGTCTAATTATTTCCTACGACATCTCGTCGCAGGCTTCGCGTGAGGCTGTTGCTCAGCTTCGTGCGCAGGGTAAAAAAGTCTCTTTGCTAGTAGCCAAAACACTACTGCCTATACCGCAGGTATATGTTGATATTGCCAACCGTTACAATAAAGTGGTTGTAGTTGAGGAAAACCTTACCGGTCAGCTCAGGCATTTGCTTTTTGGTGCTGCCGGACGTAAGGGCGTTAGCGGCGTAAACGGAATTGCTAAAATGATTAGTCCAACCGAAATTGTTGAGGAGGTTATGCGTTATGAGTAACACCCGTTTTTTAACTGATGCCCAACTACCGTTCTGTAAAGGTTGTGGGCATGCCCTGGTAGCTCAAAATACCGAAAAGGCTCTACAAAAGCTTAATATCAATCCCCTCGACGTGGTGTTGGTTACCGACATTGGATGTCATGGAATTGTTGATAAGAGTTTCCTGACGCATACCGTTCATGGGCTACACGGCCGTTCTTCGGCTTTGGCTGCGGGAATTACTGCAGGATTGAATAATCCCGATAAAAAGGTGATAGTTTTTACCGGCGATGGCGGAGCTACTATCGGCATGCAGCATTTGATTGGTGGAGCTCATCTGGGTTTTGATATGACTGTTGTGGTACACAACAACATGCTGTATGGAATGACTGGGGGGCAACCTTCAGAGTTTACCCCTTGCGGTTTTAAAACGCCCACTTTACCAGAGGGAAGCACCAAGCCCGGTTACGATATCTGTGAGCTAATGGTTGCTGCAGGGGCATCGTATGTTGAGCGCGTGATTGGTATTGGCGACTATTCCGATTCATTGGTTAAAGCATTTACAGCACCTGGATTCTCATTAGTTGAGGTGATGGAGATTTGCCCCAGCTACGGGGTTAAGTCGAACCCTGGCATGAAGCTGTCAAAGCTTGTTGAGGACTCGGGCTGGAATGTAAAGGTTTTTGCCGATGGCAAAGGTCGTTCGTTCAAAACACCTATCAATAGCGAACCCAAAAGTTTAATATCGGAAAAGTTTGAGGTGCAGGCCAAATATTCCAGCAACATACAAAAACCTATCAGCATAATGCTTTCGGGTTCTGCTGGCGAGGGTGTTCAATCGGCTGCCGAGTTTTTGGCCAAGGCAGCCATTGTTTCGGGCTTAAACAGCACCAAAAAAGGGAGTTACCCTGTTACTGTTGGCGTTGGTTTCTCAGCGTCGGAGGTAATAGTTTCACCTAGCCCAATTCTTTACACCGGATCGCCTGTTCCCGATATACTAATCATCACATCAGCCGATGGTTTGGGCTATGCCCGTGCCGCTGCAGGTAGAATGAAAGGTGGCATCCTTTACCTCGATGAATCACTCGAGGTTCCCGAAACAGGAGCACGTGTTGTTAAAGTTCCCTTCCGCGAGAGGGCAGGGGCTAAAAATAGTGCCATGTATGCTGTGTTCTATACAGTATTTCACGAGAAACTTTACCCTATCGAAGCCTTGAAAGAGGTATTCCTATCGAATAAAATTGCTGAAAAAGTAAATATTGAAAGCTTATTGCAGTTTTAAGTTAGTTCATTTTTTTAACATTTGAGGGCTACCCAAAGCGGGTAGCTCTTTTTTTCTATTGACTTTAGTTCAGAATAAGCTTATAT
>LUYY01000232.1 GCA_001603415.1 Bacteroidales bacterium Bact_07
AAAATGTTTAACTTTGGATTTGTTCTTGTATTTTTATTTTATAATGCTTTTATTTGGCTTACAATTTGTAGCTATTGAATGTTGAAATGAGTTCAATTTTTGGGAAAATGTTGAAATGAAAATACCGCACATGTTACGTAAATCATTAGTTTATTTCATATCGGCTTTGCTTCTCATGGTTTCAAAAGCCGATACTTTAGTTTATCAGGATTCGCCTGAAGCAATAGTTAAGAAGAGCGCCGAGGCCCTTGAAAAGGGCGATGTTGATAACTTAACCAGATATTTCTTCAAAACCGTTGAAATCGATTTGCTTGGTGATGAAAACTTTTACAGTCAGGCTCAAGCGGTTCTGTTGCTGCGTTCGTTTTTTGAGAAAAATACCCCCGTTAAGTTTACTATTAACCACCAGGGTGCAAAGGATTTAACGGCATTTGCCATTGGAACCCTGCAATGCAAGAACGGTTTGTTCCGCGTATCGATATTTTTAAAGACCGATCAGGGAAAGACCTACATTCATCAATTCAGGGTTGAGCCCGAGTCGGCCATAAATCCAAAGTAAAACGATGAATTCATACGAATATCTTATTGATAGGCTAATTGACTTAGCTATTGCCGAGGATATTGGCGATGGCGACCATTCTTCGCTTTCGTGCATACCCTCAAATGCCACTGGTGCTGTGCAGCTCATGATGAAGCAGGAGGGTGTTATTGCCGGTTTGCCCATTGCTGAGCGCATATACAGGCGGATTGATAGCGATATTCAGGTTGATTTTCTGAAAATCGATGGCGAGTTGCTTCAACCTGGAGATGTTGCCTTTAAGGCTTATGGCAGGATTCATGCCCTTTTGCAGGCCGAAAGGATTGTTCTCAACGTTCTTCAGCGCATGAGCGGTGTTGCCACTCAAACTCGCGAATACGTTAGGCTATGTGAAGGGACAAAGGCAAAGGTGCTCGATACCCGCAAAACAACCCCTGGTATGCGCGTGCTCGACAAAATGGCTGTTGCCATTGGTGGGGGAGTGAATCACAGAATGGGACTTTTCGATATGATTATGCTAAAGGATAACCATATCGATTTTGCCGGCGGAATTGAGCAGGCAATCCGATTGGCTAACGAATACCTTGCTAATACCGGACGTAAACTCGATATTGAGGTTGAAACACGCAACTTAAAGGATGTGGAAACCGTTTTACGCGTTGGCGGCGTTCGGCGCATCATGCTCGATAACTTTACGGTTGCCGATACCCGCAAGGCTGTTGTGCTGATTAATGGACGTTTCGAAACGGAATCGTCGGGAGGGATAAACCTCAGCACCATCCGCGACTATGCCCTTTGCGGTGTCGATTACATATCGGTTGGGGCAATCACCCATCAAATAAAGAGTATCGATATGAACCTAAAGAAAATTGATTAAATTTTGATGAAGCCTTTCGGGAAATATAGGCCATTGTTAATGCGCTTTAGAGGCGCATTTACCCTGTTTCGCCGAAGGTTAAAATATTTTACCGTGCCCAGCCTCCACGGGGTTCCTGTTGTTGATGTTGTTCGATATTTTTTCCGGGGAATTGTAAACGGTGCCATTACTACCAGGGCCTCTGCTGTTGCTTTTAGCTTTTTTCTGGCTACCGTTCCCTTGCTGATTTTCATTTTTACGCTTATCCCTTACCTGCCGCTGGAAAACTTTCAGTTTCAGCTGCTACAGCTTGCCAAGGGAATCATGCCAACCTATGCTTACCAAACCGTTGAGGCAACTCTGGTTGAGGTGGTAACCACTAAAAGCTCCGGTTTGCTTTCGTTTGGCTTTCTGGCGGCGGTCTTTTTTAGCCATAATGGTGTAAGTGCATTAATCGATGCGTTCAATGCCACCTACCACGCAATTGAAACCCGCACCTTCATTGAGCAGCACTTAATAGCCCTGCTATTAACCTTTTTGTTACCCCTTATTGTAATTGTTGGCATTGTATTGCTTTTTTTTGGAGAGTACCTGTTGAACATTTTAGGCGATTGGGGTGTTTTACATTCATCGTCGATTTTGATTATTGCTATGATTATTAAATGGTTACTTGCCATACTGGTTTTCTTTTTTGGGATTTCGCTGGTTTACTACCTTGCCCCATCGCGTAGGGATAAGTTTAGCTTTTTCTCCCCGGGAGCCATACTTGCAACCATACTTATTATTCTTACCTCATTTGCTTTTTCCTACTACGTAAACCACTTTGGACAGTATAACAAGTTCTATGGTTCGCTTGGCGGGTTAATAGCCTTTCAACTTTGGCTATATTTTAATGCATTTGGTTTGATTCTGGGGTTTGACTTGAATGCCAGTATCCGCAGCGCCATTAATGGTCGTAGGCATCGAATCGACATTCAAATGGATTAAGATTTAAATAATGTAGATGCCATGAGTCCAAAAGACCTTAACGAGCTAAGGCATGAGTATTCCTTGAAATCGCTCAATGAGAGTGAGGTAAAAACATCACCCATTGAGCAGTTTGACCAGTGGCTGAACGAGGCCATAAATTCCGGTATACTGGAGCCCAATGCCATGACCCTTGCAACATCAACTTTCGATGGCAAACCATCGGCCAGAGTGGTTTTGCTAAAGCACTACGATGAGAAGGGACTATCGTTTTTCACTAACTACGAAAGCCGAAAGGCTAAAAACATACTCCAAAACCCTTATGGCGCCCTTGTTTTTTTCTGGCCTGAGCTGGAACGACAGATAAGAATTGAAGGTAAAATACAAAAGACAACTGATACCGAAAGCGACAGGTATTTCAAAACACGACCCGAGGCTAGCAAAATTGGGGCTTGGGCATCGCCTCAAAGTTCAGTAATTCCCAACCGGAAATACCTTGAGCGCTTAATGTCCGACTTTGAGGAGGAGTTTAAGGGCAAACCCATTAAGCGTCCACCTAATTGGGGTGGTTACATCTTGGTTCCAACACTTTTTGAATTCTGGCAGGGGCGACCAAACCGTTTGCACGATAGAATACAGTATTCCCTTGTAAATAATCAGTGGAAAATTGAGCGGTTAGCTCCTTAACGTTTATCGCGATTTCTTTTCGATTAAGCTTAATATTTTTTTGATAAGCAGATGTGAATCGATGGGTTTGGTTACGTAATCATCGCAACCGCTTTCGATGCTCTTGTTAAACTCCGACTGGAGTGCATATGCTGTTTGGGCAATAATAGGCAAATCGGGGCGCAGGCGTTTGAACTCCGCCGCTATTGTGTAACCATCGGCATCGGGTAGTCTGATGTCGAGCAGAACAATGCTAATATCCTTGTGTTTTTTGAATAAAACCCTTGCCTCGCGGGCATTATGTGCAAAAAGAGTTTTTGCACCGGTTGGTTCTAGCAAACGTTCAAAGTAAAGCCTAATCTCCTTGATATCCTCAACAACTAAAATCTTTTTATCTTTCAATAGTTCTGGTGAAAGGAGTTCTTGAGTACTGCTTTTTGATTTACTAACTTTATCGTCGCCTTCCTGGAATGGAATTGTAAAATAGAAGGTTGAGCCTTGCCCTTCGGTACTATCAACCCAGATATGTCCACCAAGCAAATCGACCAAACCCTTGGAAATGGCTAACCCTAAGCCGCTACCGCCATAAATGCGTGTGTAGCTGTCGTCGGCTTGCCGGAAACGTTCAAAAATTAAGGCCTGTTTTTCGGGCGAGATGCCAATGCCAGTATCCTGAACATAGCACTGGATGTATGGCATATCCTCGTCAATCAATAAGTTATACCCAAAGCGAATGCTACCGGTAGGGGTAAACTTTATGGCATTACTCAGCAAATTGCTTAAAATTTGTCGGATTCTAATGGGATCGGAGTAGATTGTAAAAGGTGATTCCTGAGGCATTTCGGGCTTAAGAAGCAGTGTTTTCTGGTCGGGTTTTCGGGATAGTTGATTTGAGTAAATGGCATAGAGTTCCTGAAATAGCTCATTTAGGTCGAATGATGTTTTGTTTATGCGAATTTGATTCGATTGAATTTTTGAAATGTCAATTATATCTTCAATTAGGGCAAGTAGTTGGTTGCCGCTATTTTCAATGAGTTCGATATATTGCTTCCCGGTTTCGCTGAGATTTTCTTCGGCTCTAAGCAGTTGAATAAAACCCAGCACAGCATTCATGGGCGAACGGATTTCGTGGCTCATATTTGATAGAAATGCCGTTTTTAGCCTGTCCGATTCTTCGGCTTGTTCCTTTGACCTAATGAGTTCCTGCTCAATTAACTTTCGTTCAGTAATATCATTGGCAATACCCACTGTGGCTATAGGCTCGTTAAACTCGTTGTAAACCGGCGAAGTGGACAGGTATATAGGGAAAATTGTTCCATCCTTTCTTACATTTAATAGCTCGCCTTTCCAACCACCTTTTAGGGTTGCTGCGTGGATTTCTTTACCGAGTTCGGAATCAAACCCGATTGGTCGTATAATGTTCAGGTTTTTCCCTAAAATCTCGGTTTGGTTGTACCCATATATTTTACTGAACGCCGGGTTGACGTATATGAAATTACCATTAAGGTCAGTAATTGATATACTATCGTTTGCGTTCATAATGGTTTGGGCCAGAATTCTTATTTCTTCCTCAAACTTCTTTTGTTGGGTTATATCGCGCAGCAAAACAAGGAATATCTTTTCACTGGCAGGAACAATGCGGGCTTCGTAGTAGAAAGTGTTTTTTTCATGCTTAAAGAAATACTCAAAGCGTTGAAGTTTGCCAGTTACGGTTGCATAGTTAAGCGCCTCGGAGTATTTTTCAAAAATGGCTGGTGGAAAGATTTCGGAGATATTTTTCCCTAAGTGAAGATTAGTAATTTCGGGGTAGAACGTGATGTCAGTGGGAGCAAAATCAATAAGAATGCCTTGGTGGTTAATTCGGAATAAATGGTCAGGAATAGCCAAAAGCATGGCTTTGAATTTTGCTTCGCTCTCAGTTAGTTCGTCAATGGCAATTTTACGATCGGTAACATCGGTAAGCATACCATCGAAATAGGTGGCATCGGGGTTTTCAGTTATGTTTGGCTGAAGAATATTTTGAACCCAAATGGATGACCCATCGTTTTTTAACATTTGAACCTCAACGGGGCTCTTAGCTGTTGAACAGCTAACCAGCCATTCCTCAAAGTGGCTTACAAGCAATTTGATATTTGTCCCGGTAACCGATTCGGAGTCTTTAAATCCAAAAATGTTTGCAAAGGCAGGGTTACAGTAAATAATTTGTCCATTACGGAGTATTCGGTATAGCCCAACGGGGATTTGTTCGGTTAGCGACCGATACTTCTCCTCGCTTTCGCGGAGTATGGCCTCGGCATTTATCCGGTCGGTTATATCGCGGCACATCACTAAAACAACCGATAGCCCAAAGTAATCGCCACGGCTAAAAACAATATCAATGGGAATAGGGTCGCCATTTCTCTTGATTCCCCAAAATTCCATTTTTTGGGGATGCCCTTGATATGCAAGCCTTATAAATCGAACCACCTCTTCGAGTGAAGTTTGGGATTGGTCAGTAATGTCATGAATGGTTTTGCCCAGGAATTCAACTCTAGTGTAGCCCAAAAGCATCAGTATGCTTTTATTGGCATCCAGAATCACCCCGCTTGAATCGATAATTAGTATCCCCTCGCTTGAGTTGTTGAATAATCCCTTGTAGCTTTCCTCGCTTTCCCTTAAAGCCTTTTCGGCTTGTTTACGAATACCGATGTCGCGGATGAAAACAATATCGATTTTTTCTCCGGCAAGTTCAACTATTTTTGCGTTAAATTCAACATGTAGTTCTTCTCCTTGGCTCGAAAGCAGGATGGTTTCGTAAAGCGAGGGTTCATTCTTGCCAGCAAGCCGATTATTATAGATTTTAAGTATTCTTTCTTTTTGTATTGGGTGTATAAATTTGGTGATGGGTTGATTTAAAAACTCTTCGGGATTGGTTTTTAGAACCTCAATAATTTTTGGGTTGCCATAGGTTACCAGGCCATCCTTAATAAACACAATACCATCGTTGGAGTGCTCCACCAGAATCCTGTACATCTCCATCGATTCCTTAAGTGCCTCTTCGGCTTGTTTGGCACGGCTTATATCGGTTGAGATAACCATTATGCCATACTTGCCGTTAGGGAATATAACCCTGGTTTCGTGAAGTTGAACAAAGCGTTTACTCCCGTCTTTTCGGATATTGTAAACCTCCGTAATAAGCGATTCGCCCCGTAATATTTTTTGGATATTGGCATCAACTTGTTCCGTTAGCTCTTTGGGAGCTAAATCGTGGAATCGCATTTTCAGGAATTCATCGCGCGAATACCCCAAAATATCTGTGGCTGCAGTGTTTGTGTAGATAATATTTCCCTCGTCGTCGCTAAGGAGAACGCCGTTAGGTGATTGCTCAAAAATAATTCGCCAGGCTTGCTCCTCGGTTATAATCTTTTTAAGCCTGATATGGTTAGTATCGAAGTTGCTGTTTGCAAAGGTTTCAGCTTTTTGTATCTGTTTCTTAAGCAACTGTAACTCAATGGCAAGGTCTAACTCCTTGTCAGTGAAATTGGGCTCAATATGTAAACTCTCAGGGAGGTTAACTATTTGGTTGGCAATTTCTTTATAGGCTTTTCCTGTATAGTAAAGGATTACACCATCATACTCAAGCGATATCTCTTTAAATTTTTGGAATGTTTTTTCGTTTTCAATACCTACAATGGCAACATTAAAGATTGGTAATTCGATATCGGCAGCAACTTTATCAAGGCTAAGGCACGAATACCCCTTTCCTTCCAGTATTTTTTCAAATTTATCAACCGGAAGTAATTGATTAATAATAAGTAACGCTACTTTCGATGCCAATTCTTACAGCATTTTCATGGGGGTAATATATGGTATTTTTACGTTTGTTAACAAATTTACGGTTCCTTTTTAGTGTGTTTTTTACCGAAAAGGACTAATGGTTGACAAATGCTGGAGTTAGATTGATTAATTGCGTTTACCTTCTGAGGGTAGCTACCAAACGGTTGGGATTAAGTAAAAGGTCGAGTGCGTGGTTTACCGAGTAACAAACCACAGTGGCATGCTTAAGGGATTGCGAGGAGGCACCTTCGGCTTGAATGGTTACTATGCTTAAAGCGGCATGCTTTAGCATTTGCCAATCGTTGTATCCATTCCCAATAGCAGCACATCTTTTCTTGCCAAGTTGTTTTATGTAGATTTTTTTCTGTCTGTCCTGTTGTTCCTTTTCAAGTATCTTAACGTGGCAGTTAATCCCTTTAAGCTGATTGGCCACGGTTCCAAAGGTGTCGGCGGTAATCACATGAATGCTCAGTTTGCCCGAGAGTTCCTGTAAGCGTTCCTTTACTCCATCAATCAGATTGCCATCAACGGCAAGCGTGCCATTGAAATCGAGCACAAGATGTTCAAGGTGAAATGTTTTTCTTCCCGGAATATCTATCGTTATCATGGGTCAAGCATTTTTCCAGTTAGAGTATGGGTTTTCGGATAGGTATGAATTATAGTAGCGGAAATCGTGAGTAACCTCTTGGGTAACCCAATCGGGTAGAGTAAACCTTTCATCTTCGGTTTGCAATTCAAGTTCAGCAAGCACTAAGCCTTTATTATTTCCTTCAAAAACATCAACCTCCCATGTTTTTCCTTTATGGTTAATCAAATACCTGTTTTTTTCTATAACTGCTCCGCAAAACTTATGTATCAGCTCATAGGCCTTATCGATAGGTATTTCAAATTCAATTTCTTCTCTGGCTATACCTTGAACTTGACCTTTGATGGTCATTAAGGCTTTTTCGCCTTTTATTCTTACCCTTATTGTCTTTTCGGGGTTTGTGGTAAGATAACCCTGCACAATTTTGATGGGTTTGGGCTTTGAAAGGTTTTCCCACCTCTGTATATCAACCAGGTATTTGCGTTCAATTTCCATACTGTAAAAATAAAAAAGCCCGCCCAAACAGGCGAACTTTTAGCCAAGTTTTTTACTAGAAAAGTTTCTTTTTGAAGTATAGCGCTACGTTAACCAGCCCTATCATTACCGGAACTTCAACAAGCGGACCAATAACAGCGGCAAATGCCTCGCCTGAGTCAATTCCAAATATTGCAATGGCTACGGCTATTGCTAACTCAAAGTTGTTGCTTGCCGCAGTAAACGATAGGGTAGTGGTTTGCTCGTAGGTTGCTCCGGCCTTTCGGCTCATAATGAACGAAAGCAAAAACATTATCACAAAGTAGGCAAGCAAGGGAATGGCAATCAGCACAACATCCATTGGGATTTTCACAATGTACTCGCCTTTCAGCGAGAACATAACAATAATGGTGAAAAGCAGTGCGATTAGTGTGATTGGGCTGATTTTCGGAATAAATTTGGTGTTATACCAATCCTTGCCTTTCAACCGTACCAATGTAAAACGTGTGATAAACCCGGCAATAAAGGGTATGCCGAGGTAAATAAATACACTCTCGGCAATCTGGGCAATGGTGATTTGCTCCACGGAGCTGTTGGTTGGTATTCCAAACCACCCAGGCAGTATGGCAATGAATACGTATGCGTAAACCGAGTAAAAGAGAACCTGGAAGATTGAGTTGAAAGCAACCAGTCCTGCTGCATACTCGGTATCGCCTTTGGCCAAATCGTTCCAAACAATCACCATGGCAATACAGCGTGCCAGTCCAATCATGATAATGCCATACATGTACTGCAGATTGGTCTCACTCGGGAAAAACTTATAAAAAGTTATTGCCAGGGCAAACATCAGAATTGGGCCAATAAGCCAGTTCTGAATAAGCGACAGCGAAAGGATTTTGTAGTTCCTGAAAACATCGCCAAGTTCCTCGTACTTTACCTTGGCTAGCGGGGGGTACATCATAAGTATCAGCCCAATGGCAATGGGGATATTCGTTGTACTTTCGGGCGATGGTTTCATGGCATCCCAAAAATCGGCAATGGCCGGGAAAAAATGCCCGCTCAACACTCCAATTGCCATGGCTAAGAATATCCACAGGGTAAGATACCTGTCTAAAAACTTTAGTCGTTTTTTCATCCGTGCAAAATATTTATATTATTAATTACTAACACGTTACTGTCTCGCTTTTAACAATCTTTATCGAGCGGATGGAACACCCATGGTTCGTTTGTCTGTGTTTACCTTCGGTGAACTCGCAAGCTCGTTTGTGCAAGCTGCCTCACATGGGAGTTTCATGGTTCAAATTGTTTTAATAAACTCGCTAAACTTTTCTTTGATTTCGTCTCTAACCTTGCGGAATACCGCCATAACCTCATCGGGAGTTCCGGTGGCCTCGGCAGGGTCTTCGAAACCGATATGTAGCCTATGCTTTACCTTGCCTAAAAAGGCCGGGCAGGTTTCCTTGGCATTATCGCAAACCGTAATCACGTAATCCCACTCCTGGTTGATGAACTGGTCAACCAGTTTTGGCTTGTTTTGGCTGATATCGATGCCTACCTCGGCCATCACCTTTACGGCATTGGGATTAACCTGCGTGGCAGGTTCAGTTCCGGCCGATTCAACAGTTAAATTGCTGTCGAACGATTTCAGGAATCCTTCGGCCATCTGACTCCGGCAGCTGTTGCCTGTACATAGAATCAAAATCTTTGTCATATGTGTTGTGGTTTATTTAAACCTTGGCCTAAGCTGGCACATACATGAGCCATCAAGGCGTTCTTTGTTGTTGATAATCAATGGAAGCCCATCGCGTTCCCATTCAACTATGCCTCCGGCAAGGTTTGCAATTAGAGCAAATCCTTTCGAAATGAGGATTTCCATTGCTTCGTGACTACGTAGGCCGGTTGAATCGGCAATTATAAGTGGAAAATCGGTAGGTAACTGGCTGATGCTCTGTTCTAACTCGCTTAAGGGTAGGTAAATAACCCTTGGAACATCAAAGCGCTTGTAACCTGTGAGATTCTCTTCCCTAACATCAACAATAATGGCATTGCCCGTTTTAGCTTCGTAGTAAGCATCACGTGGCGTCAGGTTAAGAAAACCTCCGCTTATAAAACCATTACCAGAGAAAGGATTGGCTTCCATAGCATTGTGTTTTTAGCCGCAGCAACTACCACTCTTTTTTAAACCGTTCATCAGGAATCCAAACCCGTTATGGTCGAGGGTAACATCGGTAAGGGTTTCAGTTAATGAATCTTCTATGTAGAAATCTACACCATCGATGTTTGTGGCAGTTTCGCCGGGCTGTGGTGCGTTTGCAACATCCATTTGCACCGATGGGCCACAGCACCCCTGTGTGCTGTAAATTCTTATTCCCTTAGTTTCATCGTTAATGGTCTCAAGAACTTTTATGAGTTCTTCCTTAGCTTTTACTGATAGCTTCATAATTTGTAGTGAATTTAATGGTTTGTTATTTAATGAATTAGATTTCACAATTAACGGCTGCATCCCTGACCTTTCTGAAAAAGGTATCGAACTCCTCCAGGTACCTGTGTATGTTCTCGGAACAAATACAGTAATTAATCTTTAGCCCGTCGATTTCACCGTGTATAAGCCCCAATTCTTTTAGTTCCTTTAAGTGCTGCGAGACGGTGGTTCGGCTTAAGGGCAGGTTTTGCGATATATCGCCCGATATACAGGTTCGGGTTTCGGCAAGGTACTCCAGTATGGCCAACCGAGCCGGATGCGAGATAGCCCTTGCAAATCGGGCAAGTTCCTGTAATCTATCGTCAAATTCTTCGGACTTATTCATGTTGCATGTATTAATGTCGTAAACATACGACATAATTTTTACTTAAACAACCATTTTAGAAAAAAGTTTTTTGTAAATATTAAAGTATTGATAGATAGATGAATATGATTTTATGGGAGCAATTTGATATTTTTTAGGTGTTAGCGGTGGTATGCTATTTATTAGTCAATTTTCTGGGAATCGGCTTGGTTACTACCGTTGCTAACCCGTCGGGGCAGTTGGTTATTAGATGGATGTGGTTATACATAATTACATAGCCGAATACCTGCAACCCTTTATGTTCCTGGCAGTCACGCAAACTATCGATTACAATATCCTGGCAGATTGGCTGCGTAAAGGCGTCAATCCAATCCACTGCCTTCAAGGTTAAGTAGTACAGTGCGGTTTAATCTGCGATTTGAATTTTAGGCGGTCTGAGGCCGCTATTTATTTACGGCGAAATTACACTAAGTTAAACTTCGCCGAGCGAGGGTTTGTTCCTTTTTATTTTTTTACAGCTCTACCTTAACGCGGCATTTTCAGTTTTTATTCTATCGATTTACGCTCTTATATGATAAATATGAAACCAATACGCCTAATGATAATGCCAATAATGACCACGATAACTCGTTAATATCAAAATTCCGTCTTAACAGAATACTAATGACTATGCCAATTGCAACAAAAACTACAGAGGAGAGGGCTCTCTTTGCGTTAAACAGCGACACGCCTAAGTAAATTAACATAGTAATGAAGAAAAATATTACGGAGTAAAAATTTCTTTCGTAAAAATATATTTGCCAAAATATTATTGCTACTATTAGCAGGCATATGATGATAATTTGAAGTGATTTATTTTTCATTTACAATGTGGGTTTTGGTTTATAAAATCAGATAATTCTTCAAAAATAATGAAGAATTATCTGAAATGAAAAAAATTACATAATTGAACTTCGACCACTTATCGTTTCTAAATATGCACCTCCATATCTGGTTTGATCTTCATTTGGTACATTGTTATCTATTGAAGATAATATATAACCAAGCCAATATGATAACCATGTCCCACCATTAATGTTTAACATATCTGTAGCATTAAGTGGTTCCAAATACTGCACTTCTCTTGCTTTAATTTTTTGCAATGTGGGGTTCTTTTGTGTGTTCATACCAATTTATTTTTTATTTTGTTTAGCATCATTCCATCCTTCCCAAAAATCTGCATGTGCGTTCCTGTCTAAAAGTTCGCTTACAATAACTCCTGCTAATAACCAAAACAAAGGGTTACCCCCTTCAATCTCAACAATTACTTTGGCATTTAATTGTTGTACGCCAAATTTGTTCAAAGATAGTTGTTCAATTTTAATTTAGTTTTAAAAGGTTAGTAATTTTGCCATCCAAATTTGGTTGTGTTTTTGTAACGTTACAGTTGCAAAGTTAGGTGCGTTCCGTCCGGAAAACAAGAACGGAAGTGAAACACCCCCCATTTTTTTCAACTAATTCTTTTCGGCTAAGGGGCTTCATGGTACAACCTAACGAAATATCGAAAGGGTACTCGTAATAAAAGGTTGTGCTTGCCTTGGAGTATGCTATTGGCACACCCCGCGATTTTAACTCATCAATAACTTCGTAAAGCCTTGTTCGGCTTATTCCTAGTAGTGTTGTAAACTCATAGGTGCCCACGCTCGACGAAGTTACGCTACGCTAAACTTTGCCGAACGACGTGATTCCAATGGATTTTCGGTTTTTAGTTTTGTCAAAAGTAATAAATCTATACTATATTAGCGATGCCGATTTTTATTCTTTCTTAGTTCTGATGTCCAATAAAAAAAACATATTAAACAACCAATCAACAGGGTTGTTAGTTTTAAAAAAAATACTTTTTCAAAAATGTATGTATTAATAAGCAAAGAAAAAATAACTATTATAATTAACGTGATTACACCAAGAATGTCATTTTTAATTACATTTATTGATAATAAAAGAAAATATATTATTGAAGGAGTTGTTAGCAATGGTAATAATTCGTTATAAGGATACTCCAATAAATAGTGGTTACTTAGAAATTTTAGCAAAATAGTTAATAATAGAAAGAAAAAAAATAAAGCGATTGGTTTTAGTGGAAATGTATTTTTCTTTAAATTAGTTCTCATGATAAATTTGATTAAAATAACTCAATAGATCTTAGATCTACTGAGTTAGATTATTAATAATAAATATTAGTTCCATTCTGCAACAGAAACCGGGCATTCGATGTTTGCGGCTTGGATTGCATCACACAAATTCTTAAGGCTCCCGAAAACCTGTCCTAACCAATAAAAGCCAGAACCCCCATTATTTATATTTATTTCTTCAAAATGGGATAATTCATCTAAGATTAAATTCTCTTTTTCTAGTTTCATTGTAATTATTTTTGAGTACTTTGAAATCCTGCGTTAAAATTATCTAGGCATTTCTGGTAACCTTAAATTAGAGTAAAAAAATTTGCGCAAATTTACCCCCCCCCTCCTGCAAAATGTAAAATTTTTTGATATGTTTTATAACATATATATAATGATTGACATATAAATATAAATGTGACTTTAAAAATTAATTTTTAATACATATAAGAAGTGTATTCACTCTGCTCACGCTTGTTTGTTTGTTTTTTTAATGAGACAACATCTGAGTTATTATTGTTGGAAAGAGTACTTAATCTTATTAATGACCTGTTCAAGATTAAGTTGCTGCAATGATGTCTAGTAAATGTATTCAGTTGCTAAACCTTATTTAAATTGGAGTGAAGTTTCTGTTTTGTATAACAAAAGAATGGTCAAGTA
>LUYY01000233.1 GCA_001603415.1 Bacteroidales bacterium Bact_07
GGACAAGAGATGTAGTTACTTTTAAGTTCCATGGCCGCAACAGGACGAGGATAAACTGTAACGTCCTTTTTAACTGAGTCGATACATCCGTGCTCACTGGTTGCTTTAAGTGTTATGGTAAAGTTTTTTTCGTTTTGGGTTGATGTATTCTTATACTCCTGCTCAACGTTGGCAGAATAGGCATAATTCCCGTTACCCAAATTCCATACATATTGGTTATTGGTGCTAAAGGATTGGGTTTGATTGGTAAACTGAACTAAATGAGGCGTACATCCAGCAGGATTATAGGTAAAGTCGGGGTAAATACGCGGGTAGATGCTAAGTGGCAACTCAAGGGTATCAGCACAACTTATATCGTCCTTATACTGGGTTATTAAAGTAACTTTTGGGTTTTGTATGGTTAATCCCAAGTTGGTATAGGTATGCATTCCGGGTTGCTCAGCATGGGTTGTGGGGGATCCATCGCCAAAATCCCAACTATACTGGTATAAGGCTGAAGTAGAAGTGTTATTAAAGCTAATATTAACCGGCGAGCAGCCAGCAGTTTTATCCCAAGTAAAAGCAGCCTCAACCTTGGGATTTACAGTAATCGTTCGGCTCGTACTATCGGCGCAGCCAATGGCATTAATAGATTTAAGCCAAACCTTGTAAGTGGCGAGATTATCCTTCCTAGTATTGATAAAAACTATTCCCTGAGGGGAGGTTTCCGTGGATCGCATTCCGTTGCCAAAATCCCAGGTATAACTGCCCAAACCAGTAGAACTATTAGCAAAATTAACAGTTAGCGGAGTACATCCCCTATCGGTATCTAAATTAAAACCAGCAACCACTTTAGGGTAAATATCAATAAATGGGACACTTTTAGCGCTAGAGCAGGTTAGTCCGCTATTGGCATGCGACTGCGTTGCGGTAAGGGTGATTGTAGGTTTAATAATGGTGTTGAGTAAATCGTTATCGAATGTATAGGTATGAGAAAGGGTTGGACGTGCAGTGGTTTGTTGTTGTGGAACACCACCAAGTGTATAGCCATAGTCCCAGTTAAAGTTTGTACCGTTCAGCGATGTATTGGTAAACTTCACATCAAATGGCACGCAAATGCTATCGTAACTCATTGTAAAATCAGCCTCAACCCTTGGGTGAATGGTTACGGGAACGCTAGTGGACATAGAGCACCCATTAGCATTGGTTGCCCACAGGGTAACGTTGAACAGCTTATCGGTTGAAGTTCTATTATCAAAGTAGTGCGTGATATTATCCTGTTGGGTTGTGGCAAACGATTGTCCATCGGCAAACTCCCAGTAGAAAAGCAAATTGCCTCCGGTTGAACTGTTAGTAAACTCAATGGGTGTGCCGGGGCATGCAAATTGCGATAGAGCACTTGCCTGTGGAACTATACGGGGATAAACCGAAAGAGTTTTGGTAACAGGTTGACTCACACAATT
>LUYY01000234.1 GCA_001603415.1 Bacteroidales bacterium Bact_07
GAGGGCTACCCAAAGCGGGTAGCTCTTTTTTTCTATTGACTTTAGTTCAGAATAAGCTTATATTTAATCGTTTTTAAATTTAAAGCTATGGAACAGCAAAAGAAAACTCCAATTATTGCAATACTTACCGGTGGCGGCGATGTGCCCGGCCTAAACCCTGCCATACGAGCTATAACTATCAGGGCATTGCGCGAAGGATTTAGCGTTATTGGAATCCGTAGGGGTTGGGCGGGTTTAATTGAAATCATTCGCGATAAGCATGTCGATAATAGCCATTGTTTTGAGTTGCTTACTGAGGAAAGGGTAAATAAAGCCTTTAGAACTGGGGGAACATTCCTTCATACATCGCGCACTAATCCGGCTAAAGTGTCAAAGGATAACGTGCCTGAGCATCTTAAATCGAAATATAATAAGGAGATTAACGATTTAACTCCCGAAGTAATAAAGAATCTTGCTTTTTTGGGGATTGATTACCTTATACCCATTGGTGGCGACGATACCTTAAGCTACGGCGTGCGCCTTTACCAGGAAGGTTTTAAGGTGATAGCCATTCCCAAAACCATGGATAACGATGTGCCTGGAACCGATTACTGCATTGGATTTAGCACCTGTGTTACCCGTACCATTGCATTAACCGATATGTTAAGGACTTCGGCAGGCTCACATGAGCGAATACTTGTAATGGAAGTTTTTGGTCGATATGCCGGATTTACCGCCATGCTTCCTACCATGGCAGGGGTAGCAAACCGTTGTGTAATACCGGAGTATAAGTTTAATATTGAAAGGCTTACCGAACTATTGGTTGAGGATCGTAATCGCAATCCGAGCAAGTACTCAACGGTTCTGGTTTCGGAAGGGGCTACCTTCGAGGGGCTTGAGCAAATGGTTTTCCAGAATAACGAGCGCGATGCATTTGGCCATGCTAAGTTGGGCGGTATAGGTGATATTGTCTCCCGCAAGATAAAGGAGCTAACGCCCAAGTTCAATAACGGCAAAACCATTAATATCATCAGTCAGAATCTTGGCTATTTGGTTCGTGGTGGCGAACCCGATGCTATCGATTCCATTGTCCCCATGGCTTTTGGGAACCTTGCACTCGACCTAATTCTTAAAGGTGTTCATGGCAGGTTGGTGGTGCTAAAGAACGGCCGTTACGATAATATGCCTATTGATGTGGTTACCAGTAAGAAGAAGATTGTGAACGTAGAACGTTACTATAATGCTGAACGTTTACGTCCTTTTTACAAGAGTTTTGAGATGCAACCGCTATTCATCATGACCAGCGAGTAGTAATGCAGGTATTCTATACCATAGCCGATTACTGCTTTATTGTATTGCACTCGTTTATAGTAATCTTTAATCTTTTTGGATGGATTTGGGCCAGATTCCGAAGGTGGAATCTGGCCTTACTCTTGCTAACCGGATTCAGTTGGTTTGGCTTGGGTTATTTTTATGGTTGGGGCTACTGCCCTTTAACCGATTGGCATTTTAGCGTGCTCCAGAAATTAGGGAGGGCACCCCTTGAAACATCTTATATATCGTACATGCTGAATAGACTATTGTATTTGAAACTTGATGAAAAATTGTTCGATAAAGCCACCTTTTTTTGTTTTTTGGCAGCATTACTTACATCGGTTATTCTGAATATTAGGGATTTAAGGATAAAGGACAAAAGATAAAGGATAAAGGATAAAGGCAATATAAGCCTTTGCTGACTTATATGTTGTGACCTCTGATTTCAAATCCTTTTTGCAAGCAATACTCTTTACCTGTTAAGTTTCTGAATTAGTTCGGTTGTTATGGAGTGAAGCAATTTAATATCCTGCTCTCCGAGTTCGCTGAGGCGCTCCATAAGCCTGCCGTATATGAGTTTATCGGGACCAAGGTCTATAGCCCTCATTACTGTATCAATTTTTTTTGTAAGAGCCTGAAACGATTGGGTTTTGTCAGCTTTGGCTGATTCTTCTTTACTTAGGTTTATTCCCGATAGAATATAGGCATACACCATTACCGATTGCGCCAGGTTAAGCGATGGATACTTGGTTTTAAGGGGAATGGTGGTAACCCTGTGGCATAGGTTTATTTCGTGATTGGTAAGCCCCGATTCTTCGCGCCCAAAAACAATTGCCACGTTCGAGATGGTATCACCTTTTTCCTTAATGAACTGGGGCAAGTTGTGACTATCGATAATATCGAGTTTTACCCATCTATCGCGAGCTGAAGTGGCAAATGCAAAATCTATATCGTGCAAAGCTTCCTCAAGTGTTCTATAAACAGTGGCACGCTCAAGGATATCGTTGGAGGCGTGGGCCAGCTTACGGGCGTCTACCGACAGGTAATCGCACGGATTAACCAGCCGAAAATCGCTAAATCCCATGGTTTTTAGGGCGCGTGCTGCAGCGCCTACATTCTCGGGCACTGCCGGTTCTACAAGGATAAAGGTGATTTTCATCCGTACAAAATATTTATATTATTAATTACTAACACGTTACTGTCCTGCTTTTTTACAATCTTTATCGAGCGGATGGAACACCTATAGTTTGTTCATCTGTGTTTACCTTCGGTGAACTCGCAAGCTCGTTTGTGCAAGCTGTCTTACATGGGTGTTTCATAGTTTGAAAAATTAACACAAAGTTATAAATGTAACCCCAACAATTTTACATCTGAATCTTGATTTGAGTTAGCCGTATGCTTATATTTGTTTAAACACAAAAGGATATGCATATGAAAAAGATTTTACTACTCGCGGCGTTTACGGTTAGCGTTTCCTCTCTTTTGGGTCAAGTAACCCTTACACAGGAAACTCATGGTTTCCTAGCCGATCAGAAGAATCCTATGGTTTTGACCCAATATGTTGATCCTGGTGTTTCCGGGAAGAATGTGGTTTGGGATTTCAGCAAGCTGGAGGTTCAGAATTCTTTCACAGGTAGTATCGAAAGCTATTACACATCAAAATGTTGCAGCAAGTTTAGTAAGGGTAATGTTGTGCTCGAGGAGTTCGGCAATTTCTTTGTATTTGAGTCAACCCCAACTAGCCTTGAGCAGGTAGGTTACATGTCGGGCAATGGGGTAACCCGCTTTGAGTACACCAAACCCTTTGTCAAAATGCAATACCCGTTTACCTTTGGTAGCACATATAGCGGAAACTACGATGGCAATTACATTGTAAACGATAATGTGATTGGCAAAATTTCCGGAACATATTTGGTTGAGGGCGATGGATTTGGCAGGTTGATACTGCCCAATGGCCGTACCCTCGATAACGTGCTACGTGTAAAAGAAGTTAGAACTACCAAGCAAGTATTTAATAACGGTTCGGCCTTAATCACCGATATTACTTACCGTTGGTATGTATCGCAGCACCGATTCCCTGTTCTTGTTCTTATACGCAGTGAGGTTAAGGGTGAAAACTCCGAACCCGTTATAAGCACTCGTGCAGCTTACAACAGTAATGTGATGAATGCAACAATGGAGGCCCCGCTTGATCAGGCATCTAATATCAATCTGAGTGTTTACCCAAATCCCTATTCACAAAAGGTGAAAATTGAGTTTACCACCGCTGAGCGTGGTCAGGTTAACCTGAGCATTTTCGATATGAGCGGTAAGATGGTAAAGCAGATTGAAAATTCAACCCTCGATGCCGGTTTAAAACGTTATGAGTTTTCGGCAAAGGCATTAGGCTTAACGGGTGGTACTTATATATTGAAGTTGAAGGCTGGTCAAGTTGAAGAGACCCGTAAACTTATAGAGCTATAAGATTAGGTTTTCGTTTAAAAAGGCCGGGACTGCCCGGCTTTTTTGTTGATAATTACTGCATTCATGAAAAATTCTTAAAGCGCTTTCAGTATCTCAATGTTTTTCGCTATTTTTACCTTAAAGCCACAAGCAGATGTTTGGCAGGGATAGTTTTAATAAGCATAGGGCTAGGGAACTCAAGGCGGGCGAGGTAAAGCGTCGTGGGCCGGTAATTTACTGGATGTCGCGCGACCAACGTGTAGCCGATAACTGGGCATTGGTATATGCCAAGTATAAAGCTAACGAACTAAAGGTTCCTCTTAGGGTTGTGTTTACCCTCGCAAACATTTTTCCAGCAGCAAATCTTCGCCATTACGATTTTATGTTGAAGGGGCTTGCTGAGGTTGAAAAGCGTCTTGCCGACGAGGGTATTCCCTTCAACCTTCTTAGGGGTGAGCCTGCTGAACAGCTCTGGGAATTTGCCGAGAGGGTTGAGGCCTCGCTTATTGTTAGCGATTTCGATCCCCTATGGGTGAAACGCGACTGGAAGTCGCAGCTCAACCAACGCCTTACCATTCCCCATTACGAGGTTGATGCCCATAATGTTGTACCCTGCTGGTATGCTTCGCCTAAACTGGAGTTTGGCGCCTACACTATCCGCCCTAAAATCAAAAAACACCTATCCACATTTCTCACCGAGTACCCTGACGTTAGGTTGCAAATCAAATCGGAGCCTAACCCACATTTAACGCGTTGGCACGAGGTTTTAGTTTGGCTAAACGCTTCCGATGAGGTAAAACCTGTAAAGTCGTTTGAACCCGGCGAAAATGCTGCACACGCAATGCTTGCCGATTTTATAGCCAATAGGCTTAAGGGATATGCCGAAAAGCGCAATGATCCAACTATCGATGGGCAGTCGAGCCTCTCGCCATACCTGCATTTTGGACAAATATCGGCCCAACGGGTGGCCATTGAGGTGCTAAAGGCACCTGCACCTGAAGCCGATAAGCAAGCCTTGCTGGAGGAACTCATTGTTAGGCGTGAGCTATCGGATAACTTCTGTTTCTACAACCCAGGTTACTCGCGTTTCGCAGGGTTCCCCGATTGGGCTAAGGAATCGCATCGTATTCACCGTTTCGATGTCAGGGAGTACCTCTATACCCTAAATGAATTTGAAATTGCACACACTCACGATCCGCTTTGGAATGCTGCCCAGCTTCAACTTGTGAACACCGGAAAGATGCATGGTTACATGCGGATGTATTGGGCAAAAAAGATATTGGAGTGGACCACCTGCCCCGAGGAAGCCATGCGTTTTGCCATTTACCTGAACGATAAGTACAGCCTCGATGGTCGCGATCCCAATGGCTATACTGGAATTGCATGGTCAATTGGTGGGGTGCACGACAGGGCTTGGCCTGAGAGGCCAATATTCGGTAAAATTCGCTACATGAACTTTGAGGGCTGTAAGCGCAAGTTCGATGTAGAAAAGTATATCAGAATGAACCTCGGTTAAACCTTTTGTTACCTGAAAGCGTTTAACTATAAACACCAATTCCAATGAAACGATTTTTTGCCATATTCTGGATTATTGCATCTGGAGTCCTATTTACTCTGAGTAACTCGGTAAGGGCACAGGATAAAGCATCAACCGATAGTTACGTTTTACTCATCTCGCTCGATGGTTTCAGGTGGGACTACCCAAACATTTATAGTACGCCCAATATCAACGTGTTTGGAAATAGTGGCGTTCGGGCTCAGTCGCTCATTAGCTGCTACCCATCAAAAACGTTTCCTAACCATTACAGCATTGCAACTGGTTTACACCCCGACCATCACGGTATTGTCAACAATTCGTTCTACGACGAGGAGTTGGGCTACTACCGGTTAGGCGATAGGAAAAGCGTTGAAAACGGCAAGTTTTACGGTGGTGAACCTATTTGGGTAACCGCCGAAAAGCAGGGTGTTAAAACAGCATCGTTTTACTGGGTAGGCTCAGAGGCGCCCGTTCAGGGCATACAGCCCACCTACTGGAAGCGATACGCTCAAAAGGTACCCTTTGTTCAACGGGTCGATACCGTTTTGAAATGGTTATCGTTACCGGTTGATCAACGCCCACGCTTGGTTACCTTCTATTACCACGAACCCGACTGGGTTAGCCACGACTTTGGCCCTGTTTCGCCTCAAACCCAAAAGGTGGTTGAGCAGCTCGATAGCTTAATCGGTTATTTTCTTAATCGCTTGGCGGAATTGCCAATTGCCGGAAATCTGAATATTATAATACTGTCCGATCATGGTATGACAGAGATTTCCACTGAAAGGGTAGTTAACCTTTCGGAGTATTTCAACAAGGATATCTTCAAGTACATATCGGGAGGTAATCCTGTTTATACACTGCAACCATTACCTGAAAATTACCGCGAGGTGCTAACCAAATTAAAATCCATTCCTCACCTAAAGGTGTGGGAGCGCAACGAGATTCCCAAACGCTATGTTTACGGCGATAACCCTCGTGTAAACGATATTCTGGTTGAGGCTGAGTTGGGGTGGAGCGTAACCTGGAGCCACGATAAGGAAAGCTATACAGGCGGAACACACGGTTACGATAACTTAATTCCCGATATGCAAGGAATTTTCTATGCCCGTGGCCCCGCTTTCAAAAGCGGGTATGTGCACCCGTCGTTTTACAATGTTAACGTTTACTCTATCATTGCCAATATCCTGAACCTAAAACCTGCAAAAACCGATGGGAGTTTAGATGAGGTGGCGGGAATGCTAATGACCAAATAATCGTATTAATTATCTTCTTTATACGCTGTTGATGAACGGTAAGCACCAATACAACCAGTTCCGTTCTCAATGTTTGTCATTACTTCAAAGGTTGGATTATAAAAATTACTATACCCTAACCTGTTTAATTTTAAACTCATATAAAAATGGAACGTTTCTTCAGTAATGGTGAATAACCTAATTCTGAATTTATTTTTACTATTAAAATCAACTAGTATTACTTTTGAAATAATGGCTTGTTTACCATTAAATAATGCATCGTCAAAAATATCATTTGGCGAAAATAATTCATAGCTATCATCATTTATTGGGACATAATCGCCACCTTTTTGTATTTCAATTCTGGTTGCATAATAGTTTTTTTCATGAGGATCTGTAAAGTATATTTTAAATGTTCGTTCCATGTTGTTCTGGGAGCGCAAGATTTGTACACTATCTATTGCAACTTTATTTGGTCTTTGTATAGGCTTATTGTAAACCTTTTCACCATTTATAAGATTTGCTTCAAACTTAAAAAAAGCATTGCTATTACTATCCAATAAAAAATTGGGATCTGTTCCATAGGTATTCGCATCAATTCGTTCAAGTGCTACTATTAGTTGGTTATCAGCAAATAATTTTATTTCAGAATTGGGAATAGTATCTGACCCTTCTGAATAGGGAGGAATAGTTTTACCAAAATAGATATTGTGAATGGTGCTATCGCCAATAAAACCTAATAATACATATTTTGGATGATAGGAAGGTAATTCTAAATCAATAGTTTTACTAATTTCACAGCTAGTAAGGCTAAAAAATAAAACTACTATTAAAAAACTAATTTTAACTAACCTTTTCATGGATTTTAGAATTTATAAATAATATTAAAC
>LUYY01000027.1 GCA_001603415.1 Bacteroidales bacterium Bact_07
GAAAATTTCTTTATTTGTTTACCATCTAAACGTCATCATATGGAACAAACACCATCAAATCTAAATATTTAGGCATAAAAATAACATCTTTGCTGTTTAGTTCTTACTAAAATGCCCAATTAATTGATGTTATGCTTGTTTTAATTGATTAACTGGCTTAAACAAATGAGAAAGGAGGGAAATAGTTCTCCCTCCTTAATCAGTAGTATCCTTAAACTGGAGTTATGCGTTATACTTTAACTTCTTTTGAATATCTTCAACCTGAGCTTTAAACCTCTTATCGGTTTCCATTAGGTTATTCACCGTTTTGCAAGCATGAAGAACAGTGGCGTGGTCTTTATTCCCAATTACACTACCAATGGTCGATAGGGAGGCTTTGGTCAAATTTTTTGAGAAGTACATGGCAATTTGACGGGCTTGAACTATCTCGCGTTTACGGGTTTTTGCGCTGAGAACATCAACTGGTAACCCAAAGTATTCGCACACCACTTTTTGAATGTAATCGATAGTAATATCCTTCTTGGTGTTCTTAACGAGTTTCTCAATCATCTCCGAGGCAAGTTCAACACTGAGTTGCTTGCCATTGAGGGTCGATTGTGCCAGCATGGATATAAGCGCGCCCTCGAGTTCGCGAATGTTCTGGGTGATATTTGAGGCAATGTATTCCAAAACATCGTTAGGAACAACAATCCCATCGTTGTAAACTTTCTTTTTAAGAATGGCGACTCGGGTTTCAAAGTCGGGGGTTGTAAGTTCTGCCGATAATCCCCATTTGAAACGTGACAGAAGTCGCTTTTCTAGCCCTTGCAAATCGGCTGGCGCTTGATCCGATGTGAGGATAAGTTGCTTGCCCGTTTGATGTAGGTGGTTGAAAATGTGGAAAAAGGCATCCTGGGTTTTCTCCTTACCTGCAAACTCGTGAACATCATCAAGTATGAGCAGATCGATGCTCTGGTAGAAATGGAGAAAGTCGTTTATGTTGTTGTGTTTAAAGTAAGCATCCACAAACTGGGTTTGGAACTTTACGGCATTTACATAAAGAACAATCTTTTCAGGGAAAAGTCTTTTTACTTCAATGCCTATGGCTTGAGCCAGGTGAGTTTTTCCTAAACCAGAACCTCCATATATAAATAAGGGGTTAAATGCGGTTTTTCCGGGAGCTTGACTAATGGTTATCCCCGCTGAACGTGCCAAGCGATTGCATGTGCCCTCTACAAAGTTTGTAAAGTTATATTCAGGGTTAAGCTGAGGATCAACATTCAACTTTTTAATTCCCGGTATGATAAAAGGATTCTTAATGGGAGTTTCCTGAACGGTTTGGACTGAAACGGGTTTGTTTTTTAGTTCAGTTTTGTTCTGGGTAGGGAACTTTACAGTATAAGGTGTTCCACCGTTATACCCGCTATGCTCCATAATAACGCTGTACTCAAGCTTTGCATCAGCTCCCAACTCCTTTCTCAACGTTTTACGCAGTATATCGATGTACTGCTCTTCAAGGTATTCGTAAAAGAAAGGACTTGGCACTTGAATGGTGAGTACATTCTTTTCCAACTTAACGGGCACAATGGGTTCGAACCATGTTTTAAAACTTACGGGCGTAACATTGTCCTTAATGATTCTTAAACAGTTCTCCCAAACTTCCTTATAATCAGCTGCCATATACATGTGAAAGTGTTTGACTGTATTTTTTTCAACCTGTTATCAACATGAACAAAATTGTAATGAATTTTTTTAAAAAAAAATAGGTTTGCAGGTTGATTTTTGCGTTAACAGTATAACCTCCTAATTATCATCTTAATATTTTTTTTACGTTCGTCAAAATTTTTTAATATGCTGATATTTAATATGTTAAATTGTTAATAACACAAATATTTGATAGTTAACTTATTGTTAAGAAAATCTAAACTCAAGGATTACATAAAACTTTTGTATGGTACTGAGTACCAATAATGAATATGCAATTAATTGTTTATCAGATAATTGTAAAATAGCTATTTGCTTTTTTTCTCTTCGATGTATTTGGTTCTACTTAAGTCGATTATCGAGAAATTAACATACCTTTTGGGGTTTGTTTTCATATCCTTTATAAGCAATTCAAGCTGTAGCGATGCGGACTCCAGGTTGCGGTATAGGGAATCGTTGTTGACCAGTTTGCCCAGTGTGCCTTCGCCTGAGTTTACCTTGGTTATGGTTTGCTTAAGCTGAGTTATCGATGAATCGAGCTTAACAAGTGTGATGTAAAGATTGGCCTTGGACAATGTGTCGCTTAGCCTTGAAAGATTTTTGATGGTGTTCGAAATATCGGCATTATTCTTTTTGATATTGGAAGATATCGACTCAATATTGTTCAGCGATTGCCGGATAGAACCCTTGGGGCTATTTACCATGGTGTCGAGTCCAGCGCTTAAGTTGGCAATACTATGAAGGGTTTTATTGAGGTTCTCAATGCCTTCGGAAAGATTCTTTTTGTTTTCGTCATTTAGGACTTCCTGGAGTACTACAAGTGTTTTGGAAAGTTCGGTCATCATTACTTCGGCTTTCTCTTTTACGGGCGACATCTGGTAAGCAAGTTGATCCAGAAGGCCAACCTCAATGGCGGTGGGTAAAGTATCACCCGGTTGGTAGTACATGCTGTCGGGCGCAACTTCAAGCTTAATGGCCTTTCCGCCCATAATATCGGTACTTACTAGTTTTGCAGTGGTGTTTCGTGGAAGGCTATACTTTTTGTTAACAAGTAGAACTACCCGGAACCTGCCCGATTTTAAATCGTGAAACTCAATATTTTTAACCAGCCCTACCTTAAAGCCGTTGATAAGCACGGCATCGGTATTTTTTAACCCATCAACCGACTTAAAAATGGCGTAGTAAACATGGTTTGGGCTAAAAATGTTTTTCCCCTTCAGGAAGTTTACTCCCCAGAACATGACAACCAGAATGGTTAGGGCAAATAGGCCAATTTTAGTTTCACGGGTTAGCTTAACTTTCATGGCTGGATTTTTTTGATTTTTGTTTTTCAAAGTTATGCAATAATAAGTAAAAGTAGCCTATTGGTTTGAGTTAATCTTTTCTAAGGCTTTTTTGATTGGTATGATTTCGCCGTTTTCGATGGCCACGACAAAAGCATCGGGGAACTTTTGTTTAACTGTTTTGCAGTAATCAAGAGCCTCAGAATACGACAGTGCGCTCCCTACCAAATACTTATAAACTCCGTTAACTTTGATGGTATCTATCCTGTCTATACCCTTAAGCTGAGAACTTTTATTGGTTAATGGAGTTTGCGATGAAGCTATTTGAATCTTAAACTCAATTTTTTGCCCTTTGGTAGTTTCTTCAGAATTCTTATCTGCGATTTCTGATTTTATAGAGTCGGGTTTTAAGGTCTTTTGGTTGGCAGTAGTAATTGCATCAACTTTCTGCTTATAGGTTTTAATGGCTCTGAAAATGGAGGAGGCTATTAGCTCTTGCCCCTCGGTGGAGTTCAAAAAAACTTCCTCTTTGGGATTGCTAAGATATCCAACTTCAACCAGAACACTGGGCATCGAAGTTTTCCAAAGTACAAGGAACCCTGCCTGACGGACACCTCTGTCGGAACGTTGGGCCCGTTCCTTTAGATCGCCTTGAATGATTGTGGCAAAATCGAGGCTTTGTTCCAAAAAGGCATTCTGTAACATGGTAAATATTATGAACGATTCGGCAGAGTTTGGGTCGTACCCTTCATACTTCTCGTGGTATTCATCCTCGTAGGTAATTACAGCATTCTCGCGCATGGCTACATCGAGGTTCTCATTGCTCCGATGTAATCCCATAACGTAGGTTTCTGTTCCAGTTATGCTCTTATTGGGTGCAGCATTGCAATGGATTGATATAAACAAATCGGCACCTTCCTTATTGGCTATTGTACTTCGCTCGTCAAGCGGGATAAATGTGTCATCGCTTCGGGTATATACAACCTTTATATCATCCAGATTTTTTGAAATTAAATTGCCTACCTTTTTGGCAATGGCAAGGGTTACGTCTTTCTCCTGGCTAAATTTGCCAATTGTTCCGGGATCTTTTCCGCCATGCCCTGCGTCAATAACTATCTTCGAAACCCTATACGCGCTGATGTGCTGCGATTTAATTGTGGTACTCGATAGAAGGAACAATACGACAAATGATAGACTAACGTTAAATGTTGATAAAAATTTATATCCCTGCCTCATACCCTTAGCGTAACCTTTTGTTTTTTTAAGTAGTTTTGAGCTCAATTTGTTCACAAAAATAGGATTAAAGTTGAGATTTAAGATTACTTTACTACTTATACTTATAAACCAGTTAGCATTACTTGCTAACAGGATTGACCCTTTAGCCTACCAGCAAGCAATGGCTTACGCCAGACCCGACACAATTGCTGCGCCCGATAGTGCTAAAAACAAAAAGGGTGCCATTGAAGATCCTGTGTTTACCAATGCCGACGATTCAATAGTTTATTCCCTTGACGGAAAAATTGCTTACCTATACGGTAATGGTGTTGTTACCTATCAAAACCTTGAACTTAAGGCAAATTACATTGAGTTTGACATGGACACCAAGCAGGTTTACGCCAGTGGATTGCCCGATAGTACCGGTAATATAAAAGGAAAGCCTAAGTTTAAGGAGGGAAGCCAGTCGTTTGAGATGGAAAAGATTTACTACAACTTTGATACACGAAGAGCCAAAATCATTGGTGTTGTAACCGAACAATCAGGTGGCTATATGCATAGCGCCATAACCAAAAAGATGGAAGACGATGTGGTGAATTTGCAGAGCGGTAAGTACACTACCTGCGATTTAGATCACCCTCACTTTTACATTGCCATAACAAAGGGTAAAATGATACCGGATAAGAAAATTGTTGCAGGCCCTGCATACCTTGTAATTGAAGACGTACCTTTCCCTTTAGTTATACCTTTCGGTTTCTTTCCAAACACTCGTAAGCGTGCTGCAGGGGTTTTAATTCCTGAGTATGGCGAGGAAAATAATAGGGGTTTGTTCCTCCGTGGCGGGGGTTTTTACTTTGGCATGGGCGATTATATGGACCAACGCATAACTTTTGATGTTTATTCAAGGGGTTCGTGGGGTGTTAGGGGCCAAACAACCTACAAGGTTCGGTATAAATTTTCCGGTTCACTCAACTTGGAAACATCAACCATTGTTACAAGTGAAAAGGGTTTACCCGATTACCAGAAGCAAAACTCATACTGGATACGCTGGTCGCACAATCAGGATCCTAAAGCATCGCCTAACTCAACCTTTCAGGCTAATGTTAATTTTGGTTCATCGAACTACAATAGGTATAATGCCCGCAATTTAAATACCGCCCTTTCTAACACATTTAATTCAAGCATTTCTTACACTAAGACTTGGCCGGGGACACCTTTTAGTTTATCATCGTCGCTAAATCATTCCCAAAACACCATAAACAAATCGGTGGACCTTAATTTTCCGAGGGTGGCCTTTAATATGAGTCGGATTTACCCGTTTAAGCGAAAAAATGCAATTGGTGCACCCAAATGGTACGAGAAAGTTGGTGTTAGCTTAAGCACTAGTATAGAAAATAGGATTCAGGTTAAGGAAGATAATCTGTTTAAACGTAGCGTGTTGGACAGCCTCCAAAATGGAATGAAACATTCCATTCCGGTTTCCACTTCTTTCAACCTTTTAAAATTTATTACCGTTAGCCCGGGAATTAACTACAATGAATTTTGGTATTTACAAACTATTGAAAAGCATTGGAATGCTGATTCCAATAGGGTTGTGGTTGATACAATCCGTGGATTTAAGAGAGGGTATGAGTATAGCTCTTCGGTATCGATGAGTACCAAAATCTACGGGATGTTTCAGTTCTCCAAGAAATCGAAAGTTCAGGCTATAAGGCATGTGATAACCCCATCGGTGTCGTTGGGTTATCGCCCCGATTTTTCTGATCCTAGTTATGGCTTTTATAGGGTTGTTCAAACCGATTCTACTGGCAGAACATCAAAGTATTCCATTTTTGAAAAGGGTATTTATGGTGGCCCGGGTGGAGGAAAATCGGGAGTGGTTTCGTTTTCGCTTTCCAACTTGCTGGAAATGAAGGTTCGTTCGGCACAGGATACCGCTAATCCGGTTAAAAAGATCAAGATAATTGATGGTCTATCGATGAATGCCTCATATAATCTCTTAGCCGATTCGTTGAACTGGTCTGAAATTTCAGTAAGTGGCAGGAATAGTTTCTTTGATGGGAAAGTTAATATCAATTACTCCGGGGGTTTTAACCTATACGCCCTGAATGAGCGCGGAACTATATATAACAGGTACGTTTGGAACGAGAGCCAAAAACTAGCAAGGTTTACACGTGGAAATATTGGCATCGATTTTTCGTTGAATAGTAAAAAAGAGGGTCAAGCCAATTCATCAACATCAGGCAGGGTAGGGGGTGTAGGAGAAATCCCTCCCGGTACAGCACCCGATGGGTCGAATTTTGGGGAATCGCTTGGAACCATGTATGGGCTTGATTATGTTGATTTCTCCGTGCCATGGAACGTGAGGTTTAGCTATAACCTCAGCTATAGTAAACCTGGATACCAATCGTCGCTAGTGCAAACATTAAGTTTTTCCGGTAGCCTCAACCTTACACCAAAGTGGAAAATCGGATTTAGCTCGGGTTACGATTTTAAGAACCAAAAGCTGACTACAACATCGCTAAACTTCTACCGCGATTTACATTGCTGGGAAATGCGTTTAACGGTTATTCCGATTGGGTACTACAAGAGCTTTAGCTTCCAGATAAATGTTAAATCGTCAATTTTACAGGACTTGAAGTTTACCAAGCGCGATCACTACCTCGATAACCAATAACCAAAACCCAATAACCATGGAAAAGAAAATAATTTGCACCGAAAAGGCCCCTAAGGCTGTAGGGCCGTATAGCCAAGCTGTTGAGACCAATGGTTTTCTTTTTATTTCAGGGCAAATACCCATCGATCCCTCAACCGGCAAGGTGGTTGAAGGGGGAATTAAAGAGCAAACCGAACAGGTTTTGAAGAATATTGGAGCAATTCTCAAGGAGGCAGGCCTCGACTATAAGAATGTTGTTAAAACTACCTGCCTGCTGAGCGACATGGATAACTTTGCTGCCATGAACGAGGTTTACGCTCGCTACTTCACATCCGAAATGCCTGCTAGGGCTGCTTATGGTGTAGTTCGACTACCCTTAGGTGTGATGGTTGAAATTGAATGTATAGCAGTTCGCTAACCCGATAATCACCAAAAACAAAAGGCTGCTATTATAAGCAGCCTTTTGTTTATTTGGTTCAATTAGTTTACTCGGAAACAACCTCGAACTCAATGCTAACCTTAACTTCGCGATGAAGTTTGATTTCGGCCTTATAGGTACCAACCTCTTTAACCTGATCTTCGGATAGCGTAATGCTCTTGCGATCAATTTCGAAGCCTTTTGCTGCTAAAGCCTCAGCTATTTGGATATTATTTACTGATCCAAAAATCTTACCGGTTGAGCTTGTCTTGGCACCAATGGTGAGCTTAACGCCCTCAAGTTTCTTGGCAAGTTGTTCAGCTTCGGCTTTGATTTTTGCTTCCTTATGGGCTTGCTGTTTAATGTTTTCAGCAATTACCTTCTTGGCCGATTCGGTAGCGGTTACAGCCATTCCTCTTGGGATCAGGTAGTTGCGAGCGTAGCCGTTACGAACGGTAACAACATCGTTCTTATTACCCAAATTGGGAACATCCTGAAGTAGTATGATTTCCATGTGCTTGTCCTCCTACCTGTTACTTTAATAAATCGGTTACAAATGGAAGCAATGCCAGGTGGCGTGCCCTTTTAACGGCAGTTGCTACCTTACGCTGATACTTCTGCGAAGTTCCAGTAATACGACGAGGTAGAATTCTTCCCTGTTCGTTCAAGAACTTTTTGAGGAACTCAGGATCCTTGTAGTCAATGTACTTGATGTTGTTCTTGCGGAAACGGCAGTACTTTTTCTTTTTAATCTCAACACTTGGGGGCGTGAGATATCTGATTTCTGATTGATTCTGGCTCATAGCTTAACCCTCCATAGTTTTTGGTTCAACCTTGGTGTTACGTCTTTTTTGAGCGAACTCCACATGGTGTTTATCCATCTTCACGGTTAGGAAGCGGATTATACGCTCATCACGACGATACTGGGTTTCCAGCTTATCAATCAATGCGCCATCGGCTTTAAACTCAATGAGGTGGTAAAAACCGGTGGTCTTTTTCTGGATGGGGTAGGCCAACTTTCTTAATCCCCAACTCTCTTCATGGACAATTTCACCACCATTCTCAGTGATGAAATCCCTGAACTTGGTAACCGTTTCCTTCATCTGGGCCTCAGACAAAACGGGAGTAGCAATGAAAACGGTTTCGTACTGATTTAACATAGTTAATTGATTTTATTTAAATTAGCGCGCAAATTTAAGCCTTTTACTTGTAACTGCAAAACATTTTTAATCCATTCCCATGAAAAAAAACGAAAAAATCATTTGCCATTGCAATGGCGTTTCGGAAAAGGCTGTCGTTAAAACAATTCATCAAAAGGGCGCAATTGGGATGAATGATATCCAAAGACTAACTTTGGCTGCCACTGGATGCCGAAGATGTTTTGCTCAGGTTGAAGAAATTCTTCTTTCCGAGTTGGATAAACTCAAGGTAAATGGATTACAGCTGAAAATCAACTTTAACGAAGACAAATGATGTTTATGCTCCTAATCTTTGTCGGCCAGTAAATCGTGAATTCTATTGAAAAGGATGGCTTTATTCTGTCGGTTTGAACGTTGCAAGGCTACCGATGCGTTATAGATTAGCTGCAGAATTGATTCCTTATTGCTGCATGGCAGGTAGAAGTTTATCTCTTCCTCAATCTTTTGTTGCTTTAGAAACAGTTCAATCTCTTTAGCACCGAAAAGCGATCCTTGGTTAAAAGGGTTGATGTAAAAGAGAATGCTTCTTTTTTCCTCAGCCGGATAGTCGCTGGTTTTTTGGTAATACCTATCCTTATATCCAAGCACAAAATTGTGGGGTAGGTTAACACAGTAAATGGGTAAGCCAAGCTTTTGAGCAATAATCGCATAGAAGAGCGAAAGAATAATTGGCCCGCCCTGTTTCGTTTCTATAAGGGTGTTGATAAAGTAATTCTTTGGAGCAAAATAGTTCGATGTATCGGGTTTATAACCATGCAAGGTAAATAGTACGTGGTTAATGATTTTTACTTTCTCAAGTGCTGTTAGGCTGTTGTTAAGTTCAAGCCAAATATCGCGCCTAATCTTTTCTATTTCATCGTAAATGGGCCCGGCATTCAGATCGGGATATTGAATTTTGCTAACCAGAATTGTACCTTGGAGTAAGTCCATTTCGGGCGATTGTGCCCACTTTTGAAACTCGTCAGCTAGGTAATTGTACTGAATCGAATCGATTATGTTCTCAATTCTATTTTGTAGTAAAGGATCGGTCGATTTTTCCCATACGTTTTCAAGTATAGGTATAACCTCATTCCCCTCCTTGATGATCTTATCGGCCACCGTAGTAAACACCTTGGTGTCGGGGTCATCGAGGAGGGTGATGAGTGATTTTATGTACTTGGCATCCAATCCCTTTTATTCTAAAGTTGATAGTTTATCGAGAGTTTTCTCAATAAGCGAGTTGATATAAGGCTTGTAATCCTTTGTGGCATCTTTAATTACACGGTTTGCTATGATGGTGCAAATGGTAACTGCATCGTGACCCAGCAATAGCGATAAACCGTTTATAGCAGAGCTTTCCATTTCAAAGTTGGTAATTTTTCGGCCCTTATAGGTAAAATCAACAATTTTGTCGTTTAGTTTAGGATCGGCAAGCGGAAGGCGGAGGACACGCCCCTGTGGGCCATAGAACCCCGGAGCCGATATGGTTACTCCAGAAATAGTAAAATCGGAGAACAGCGCTACCAGTTTAGGCGATGATTTGCAGAAGTAAGGCTTTGCACATTGCGGATTCCAGTTGGTGTGCTTTAGGAACGCCTCTTCCATCTCAAGGTCGCTTACTTTGTTTCGATTGGCGTAAAAGTTAAGTAACCCATCGAATCCAATACTTATTTCGGTCATCACAAAACTACCCAAGTCTATTTCGGGTTGCAGCGCACCCGAAGTGCCAAGTCGCACTAAAGTTAACTTCTTTTTTTCTGTCTTTTCGGTTCTGGTTTTGAGGTCGATGTTAACCAGTGCATCGAGTTCGTTAACCACAATGTCAATATTATCGGTTCCTATACCGGTCGAAAGCACGGTTATGCGCTTGCCCTTAAATGTCCCGGTAACAGTTTTGAACTCACGGTTCGATACAGACAGCTCTTGGGTATCAAAAAATCTTGCAACGGTATCAACTCTGCCCGGATCGCCCACCAGTATCACTTTGTCAGCCAGTTGCTCGGGCTTTAAATGTAAATGGAATACACTTCCATCGGGGTTGATAATTAGTTCAGATGATTCTATAACTCTCATGATTTTTATATTTAATTTTTGCAATTATAGCAAAGGTTTAGATTAAATCAACATTATTTAAAAAGTTTTAGCTTCGATACTTCTATTTATTGGTAAATTTGCAAAAAAAAACAAGCAACCATGATTCAACGTATTCAAAGCCTGTTCTTACTTTTTGCAGTAATACTTATTGCAATATTGATGTCAAATCCCTTTGCAACATTTATAGT
>LUYY01000028.1 GCA_001603415.1 Bacteroidales bacterium Bact_07
TTAAACTATCTAATTAAACGGAGCTTTAAAAACGTAAAGTTTGGATAAGAATATCGCCATTGGACTTGTCGATACACTGGCAGACTTAACCCGCAGGGACTGGGATGTTGAGCAATGTCGGGAGATTATCCTTAGCTTCATTTCTTCGCCCGATTCTGAGGTAAGTGGACAAGAACTTCTCAAACAGTTTGATAGAATCATAAACTCAACAAGTTTTTCAAAAGACAAGGCTATTCAAGATAGCGATTTGCCTTGTCAATCGTTTACTGCAGATCAGCGTATTGAATTAGCCATTGCCTTTTACCGTGCGCTTACAAATCACGCCAATGATTTAACCGATAAGCTTTTTACTGCATGGAATGCCATTGGCATACAACCCGATGATGCCATTTGCCTTTACCTTTTTCTTAGTTTCAGTCAATCGCAGGATAGTTTACAATTACCCAGTAGTTCAGTATATTCTCAAAACGATTTCGAAAGGTGGATATCGAGCAATAGAAACAGGTTAATACTACTTTACGACGATAAGAATAATATTGATGGGCAGAACATAATAATAGGCGAGAAACGCATAGGAATAGGTGGAGCTATGCTTTTTGCCTATTTCCATAAAATAGGTTGTTACCTGGTGCGGTACGATGGCGACAGAAAAATGACTATTGAAGATGAAAATTTAGCCTCAAACCGCTATTACTGTTTTAAGCCAGGCACTACAATATTGTTAGGTACCGGCGAGCAAATACAATACAACGATATTACCCAAATCAGGTTAATACACTCCGGTGTTCAACCTGTAAAACTGGTTGTTCAGGGCATTGAGTTTACTTTTCCCGGAAGCAGCCAGGGTATTAAACCATTTAGCACCGTTGAGGAATCGGGGAGGGTAGTGGGCATACTTGGTGGCAGTGGTGTTGGCAAATCCACCCTTCTTAATCTTTTATCGGGCAAGTTAGTTCCCCATAAAGGAAAAGTATTAATTAACGGATACGATGTGCACAACGAGCCCCACAAGCTGATGGGTGTAATAGGTTTTGTACCGCAGGACGACTTGCTTATTGAGAACCTAACCGTTTACCAGAACATGCTCTTTAACGCACGTTTATGCTTTGGCAATTATAGCCGGAAACAGGTGCGGGAGCTTGTAGATTCTACCCTAAAAAGTTTGGATTTATGGGAAATTCGAAACCTGAGGGTAGGGAATGCCCTTGATAAGGTAATAAGCGGGGGTCAGCGCAAAAGGCTAAATATTGGTCTTGAACTTCTCCGTGAGCCAGCAGTTCTTTTCCTCGATGAACCCACAAGTGGCCTTTCGTCAAACGATTCGGTTATGGTATTAGGCTTGCTCCGCAACCTTGCCGATGCCGGAAAGCTGATAGTGGTAAATATCCACCAGCCTTCCGAAAGGCTTTTCAGGATGTTCGATAGACTTTGGGTTTTGGATAAGGGTGGCTATCCTGTTTATGTGGGCAACCCAACCGAAGCCATAACCTACTTCAGGGATAAGTCGGTTAAGGTTGGTCATTTGGTAGTTTCGCAGGCTCAAAAGAAAAGGGTAAACCCTGAGGATATACTCGATATCATTGAGCAGCGGCAGGTTGATAGGAGCGGATTATACACCATTAACCGCAAGGTATCGCCCGAGGAGTGGTATAGGCTTTACTGCGAATCGATACAGCCCAAAGTGTTTGAGGTTGAGGGTAAAACGCCCTTACCCCAAAGTAAATTCCAATTACCCGATGTGGTGAAGCAGCTGAAAGTATTCAGCAAGCGAAACCTATTGGCTAAGCTGGCAAACAGACAATACATGCTGCTCAATATACTTGAGCCAATAGTTTTAGGACTTATACTTTCGTTTTTCATAAAGTACTCGCCGGGTAACGAGTATATTTTTGCGGCTAACCGCAATATCCCTGCATTCATTTTTATGAGCGTTATTGTATCGCTGTTTTTAGGGTTGAGCGTTAGCGCCGAGGAAATCATTGGCGACCGCCGAATACTTGAACGCGAGTCGTTTCTCAGCTTAAGCCGGTTCAGCTACATCAACTCAAAAGTTCTTTACCTGTTTGGATTATCGGCTCTGCAAATGCTTCTGTTTGTTGGTGTAAGTGTAACAATAATCGGCATAAAGGGTTTAACCCTAAAGTACTGGTTGGTTCTTTTCAGCTCGGCATGTTTTGCAAACATGCTCGGACTAATTATCAGCTCGGTGATGAAATCGGTTGTAGCCATATACATTACCATTCCGCTTTTGCTTGTTCCGCAAATCCTTTTGAGCGGCACGGTGGTTGATTTCGATAACCTAAACTCGTCGCTTACTCGCAGGGTATATGTTCCGGTTATAGGTGATATCATGACATCGCGCTGGGCTTACGAGGCGCTTGCGGTAACGCAGTTCATGGACAACCGCTACGAGAAAAATATTTTTGATGCCGAAATGCAGCTGAGCCGTGCAGCTTTTCGAGCGTCGTTTCTGATACCCCGCTTGCAGGTTAAGCTGGAGGAGTGTCTAAGGCTCGATGGTTTAGAGGAGGATAGGAGTACTGATATATCGCGACACTTACGCTTTATTGCCAATGAGATTGAGCATCTTGCTCAAACCGATGATGTGCCCCAGTTTGAGTTACTTGAGGATCTTAAAAAGGGGCAGCTATACGATCAACTGGCATTTGAGCTGAACGGCTACCTGCTTTATATCAAAAAGCTGTTTCAGGAGCAACAGCGATTTGCCACTGCTAAACGCGATAGCGTTTATGTTGCGTTAAAGGGCAAGCTTGGCGACGAGGGGGTTTACCGCTTAAAGCTTAATAACCATAACAATGCCTTAGCCGAATGGGTTTTACGTAGCAATGAGGTAACCAAATACCTTGAAACGGAAAACAGGCTGATTCAAAAGGCCGAACCCATATACATGCTACCCGACCATCCTTTTGGCCGCGCACATCTGTATGCACCCTATAAGCTCTTCAACGGTCAGTATATCAAAACCATATGGTTCAATATTATTGCTATTTGGATTTTCACCATTTTTCTATACACCCTGTTAAATCTTATCAATAATAAAAAAACCGGCAAGGTGCCGGTTTTATGGGGATTTTTCAAAAAGGTTACTCGGTAACTGTTTTGTTTTCAAGCTCCTTAACCGAATCCCAGTTGTTGAATACAACAATTAAATCCGATTCAGTAAGTTTGCCGCTGGTGATTGACTGTATGGCAGCATTTTTAAGCATCTCATCAACCTTGAAGTCTCCCGCTGCTTTTTTCTCTTTTTCAGTGGCGTTAAGCAATTGTTCCATGGCATTTAAACTCGACACCGCTGTTATACCGGAAATAACTACAGTATAATCGTTGGTATACTCTGTCATATCGGTGTAACCATACTCCTTAATCAGAGCTATTATCTTGTCGTTGTCGATGTCGTTTTCGTACTCGTCGAGTTCTTGGGTTAATTTTAATAACCTATCAAGTTTTTCCTTGGTAATAACGCCGTTACCAGTTGAAAGGTGAACCCTAACAAGCTCCAGGGCTTTACTTGGGAACTTATCGGGTTTTTCGTTGTTATAGTAATTGTAATCGGCGTTTTGTTCGTTGCCCTCTTTATTGCCATAAGCCTCTTCAAACCGTGATAAATCGCTGGTAAGATTTCTGGCAGCTCGCCGGCTAAAGAAACCTATAACTTGAGCAAGCACTAAAAGTGCTATTAAAACATACATGATAATACGTGCTGTTTCCTCTTTGCCTTTTAGGGTTTTAGTAAGGGCAAGGTAAAGCAGGTATAAGCCATATAAGTTAATGGCTAACGATACTATTACCCCAAGGTAACCGCTTAAAAAGGAAAAAACATTAAGCAGTGAGTTGATGGGCATTAGAACCATTAACGATGCGCTTACCCTTAAGTTAGCTTCAAAATCGGTATTACCACCACTAATGCTTGAGAGTAATAGAATAATAACCGCACCAATAAACAATCCGATAATGGCGCCAATGATTGTCATTATAAATGCTCCAACTCCAAATGCGCCGCCAAACGCACCTAAAGTAACTACGCTATCCAAAGCAAAAAACCAAATGGCATTGATTATTGCAGCAACTAAACCGTAAATGAGTGCCTTAAGGAGGGGTTCTACCATACCGCCAGCGGTGCTCATCGACTCAAAATATCCCTTGGGATTAATAAGGGTATTCTTTGAATCGGCCATAAACTTATTAAAGTCGAAAGCATTCTCGTTCATAGTTAATAAATTTTAGGGTTCAATAACGAAAGTTCCGTTAAAAAAATGAGAAAGTCAACTTTTAGCGAATATTTATCAAATTAGGGTTCTAATCGGTATCAATGCCGTACTGCTTGAGTTTGTTGTAGAGTGTTTTCCTGTCGATATTGAGCAGTTTGGCTGCCTTGGTTTTGTTGTATTTAACCTTTTCCAGCGTTGAAAGAATAAGTTCCTGCTCTGCCTTTTCCTTGGTGTTCTTAAGGTTCTCGGACTTACCGGCTAAGTTCTTAGGGATAGGTGAGGCAATTTCCGAAGGTAGCGAATCAATAGTTATTGCATTGGATTGTTCAAGAAGAACAGCCCTACGGATGGCATTTTTGAGTTCCCGAAGGTTTCCGGGCCAGCTGTATTGCATGAGGGCATCGATGGCTTGGGGTGTAAAGTCATGTATGTTTTTTCCCATTTCCCTATTGGCATTTTTCAGGAACCATTGGGCGTAAACCATTAAATCGTCCTTTCGCTCGGCAAGGGGAGCCACCCTAATGGTAAACTCGTTAAGCCTGTGGTAAAGGTCCTCGCGGAAGGTTCCGCGGTTCACCATCTCAAGCAGGTCCTCGTTGGTGGCAACAATTATTCGCACATCCACGGGTATCTCCTTGCTGCTGCCAATGCGCTTAATTTTACGCTCCTGAATGGCACGGAGCAGGTTAACCTGAACATCATAGGGTAGGTTGCCAATTTCATCGAGGAATAGAGTGCCGCCGTTGGCCACCTCAAACTGGCCAACCTTATCGGCAATGGCACCCGTAAATGAACCCTTGATATGGCCAAAGAACTCGCTGGCAGCCAACTCGCGCGGTAAAGCACCGCAGTCGATAGCCACAAAGGGCTTGCTGCTCCGTTTACTGGCACGGTGTATTTGGCGGGCAACAAATTCCTTGCCTGTACCGCTATCGCCCTGAATAATGACCGATAAATTGGTAGGTGCAACAATGTTGATGTAGCGCATAACCTCCTGGCTATACTTGCTTTTGCCCTCAATAAAAGTAAACGAATCGGCGTCGGTTTCGTGTGGTTTACTGTCGGAACCAGGTAGGGCATTGTTTATGGTAGCAAGTATTTCCTCGGGGTTAACGGGTTTGGTAACATAATCGTATGCGCCCTGCTTTATAGCTTTAACCGCCATGCGGATATCGCCATAGCCGGTCATTACTATTACGATGGTATCGCGGTTTTTACGTTTTGCATCGGTAAGCACATCCATGCCCGATTTTTCGGGAAGGCGAAAATCGGTAAGCACCACATCGAAGGTTGTGGCCTGAATGGCACGCAGTGCCTCATCGTACGAAAAAGCCTCGGTTACCTTATGCCCATTCCGGCTGAGGAAGGTTTTAAGCATAAGGCAAAAGGTTGAATCATCGTCAACTACAAGAATTTTAGCCATTTGCATCAGTCCCATTCTTCAGAGCTAAGGTAGAAACTATTTTGCAGAAATAGAAATTTAGGGGAAAAGTGAAAAGTCAAAAAGATGTCCGTGAAGCGGTGAACGTTTGACTTGAGCCGTGAGCCATTTAGCGGTTTTTTGGAGAATATCAGGAAGTTAGAGGAAGTTAAAACGTTAAATGTGAACCGTGAGCCGTTAAACGAAATCGAACAACAAACAACAATTAACTAAAAACTAACAAGTACCACAGGGTTGCTCAGAGTTTTACACAGAGTATCACAGTGTAACTCCGCCCAATCTGGGTCATCTGCGTTCCATTAAAGTGCTCGAACAACGAGCAACTTAAAAGACCCCTCTAAATCTCCCCTGAAAGGGGAGACTTTGGCTCCGCAATAAAACTAACCAACTGCAATCCCCTCTCCTGAAAGGAGAGGGGCTGGGGTGAGGTCGCTTTCCACGACCAACCAACAACGCTTTTTGTCATTCCGAGCAAATGCGAGGAATCTCATTAGGGGTTGAAGCTAAAAAGAGATGCTTCGGCTAAGCTCAGCATGACAGGAGAGAACAAAACGATATTTTTTCAGACCTGTAATCCCAAAAATCTTTGGCGGATGTAGCTATTTTGCGGTGGGTTATGGTTATATTTGCGTGAGGGATACGGAGGGTGCAAAGCAGCACAGACACGCCGGCAGGCGTGGCTTGCCGGAGCGAAGCGAAGCCCGGAGTAGCCCGACCCCGTTAGGGGGCACGCCCAAATAACTTAAATATGGATATCACTTTAAATAATTTGCCCGAGCATATCGATACCCATAAGGCGGCTATCACGGTTAATGAGCTGCTGGCCATTAAGCGTTTCAGCTTTAAAATGCTGGTGGTAAAGGTGAATGGTAAGCTTATTAAGAAGGACGAGTATAGCTCGGCTACTATTAAGGATGGTGATGATGTGCAGGTTATTCACCTGATTAGTGGAGGTTGATATGCCCGTTAGCGAAATTACTTTCTGGAAATGGTTTTTACCAAAGCTGAGGAATAAGTTTTTCCTGACGGCTTTTATTTTTTTAATCTGGATGCTGATTTTTGATAGCAGCAATTGGATTGAGATGTTTGCCACACGCCGCCGCATTAAGAGCCTTGAGGACGAAAAGGAGTACTACCTGCAAAAGATTGAGGACGATAAGAAAAAAATTAAGGAACTGCAAACAAGTCCCGAGAATCTGGAAAAGTTTGCACGCGAGCAATACCTGATGAAAAAGCCTAACGAGGATATTTTTATTGTTGACGAAAACGACTTATAACCTATGGATTTTTTTGCCAGTCAATGGGGAACCATCAATAACCAGGAAGTGATGGTTTACACGATAACCACCGAGGGTGGCATGGAGGTTACATTTTCGAACCTAGGTGCCGCCATGGTTGGCTTGCGGATGCTTAACGATGAGAACGAAAAGCTTAACTTGGCCTATGGCCTTTTAAGCCCATCGGATTACCTGAAGGCCGATTACTACCCGGGCGTTATTGTTGGGCGGTATGCCAACCGGATTGCAGGTGCCAAGTTCACTATCAACAACGAGGAGTATAGCTTGAGCGCCAACGAGGGCAAAAATATACTGCATGGAGGCAAAGTAGGATTTAGCCACATGGTTTGGGAAACTGCTATTTTTGAGGAGCATAACGGTGTATGCCTGTTGGAGTTCCATTTGAGCAGTCCGCATGGCGACCAAGGTTTTCCAGGGAACGTTGAGGTTTGGGTGATATACCAGGTAACCGACGATAATCAGGTGAGCATCAGCTACCGTGCCGTAACCGATAGGCCTACCCATCTGAACCTTACCACACACGGGTATTTTAACCTAAGCGGCTTTCATTCGGATGTGCTTGACCATATGCTACGCATTGATGCCGACCATTACCTGCCAGTAAACAAGGAGTTAATTCCAACAGGAGAGTTGCGCGAGGTAAATGGAACACCATTCGATTTCCGAAAGTTTAAAGCCATTGGAGCCGATATTGACCTGATAGGCCCCTGCTACGACCATTGCTTTGTGCTGAATAATCCCACTATCGAGAACCCATCGGTTGCCCTATACAATCCTAAAAGCCAAATAGGTTTAACCATTTACACCACCCAGCCCGGAATACAGCTATATACCCCTATAAACAGGCCAAACGTGGCTAATCCAATGATACGCCTGCCAGAAAAAGGGAACTGGGCTGTTTGTATGGAACCGCAGCACTTTCCTAACTCACCCAACATGTCGCATTTCCCATCAACGCTTTTGCTACCTGGTAAGGAATACGACCACACCACCATACTCTCGGTTACCATTGGGGGGGTTGATGAGTAGAATTTATTTTAGGATGGATTAGGATGAGTCGGAATGACTCAGAATGATTCGAAATAGACAAAATATGATGGAGTTAGAGGAAGTTAGAGGAATAGTGAAAAGTGAACAGCTAAACCAAAGTCCCTTTAATTAACAAATTAAACTGGGCTGATAAAAATGGGGATACGGAAAATTTTTTGAGGAAATTAGTCAATAGAAACACAAAAAATAAAATAACTGTTTCTATTGACATTTCGAGATAATCCCGACTTAAAATAAAAAAGGGGCATTAACGCCCCTTTTTCATTATTAAGATTTGGGTTAGTCGAAAAAGTAATCCTCAATAGTCCACATGCATGCGGTAACCAACTCGTTATCGTTAAAGGCGTTGCGGTTAAACTCCCGTATCTTCTGCATTACCATTTTAGCTTTTTCGTCCTCGGTAATTTGGATAAATACGGTTGAGTTGTAGCCGGGCCATACCGGGTTATTGAAACGGTGGTCGCCTTTCTTATTCTTGGCCGTAACCTGATCCACAACCTGAAAGTCGCGAACGTTGTTCTCGTCAAGCATCTTAAGCAGCGGCTCAAGAACAGAAACGTTGCAGGTGCAATATATCATTTTCATGGCTAAGCATCATTTTTTAGTTAAACAGAATCGATTTGTTGTTTTCACTTTCGTGCTTCCGTTCATTACCATGGAATATTGCGTAGATGGTAGGAACCAGAAGCAGGGTGATTAGGGTTGAAACCATTAGACCACCAATCATGGTAATACCAAGGGGTGAGTATGCTTCGCGTCCCATGCCGCTACTGGTTGCCATAGGTACCATACCCAAAAGCGTTGTTAATGTAGTCATAAGCACCGGACGCAGACGGCTACGGCCAGCTTCGGCAATTGCATCGTAAAGCTTGTAACCACGCTTACGCAGCAGGTTGGTGTAGTCAACCAGCACAATACCATTGTTTACCACAATACCCATAAGCATGATAATACCCACAAAGGTGGTGATGCTAAGGGTTAAGCCGGTAATCTTGAATGCCCAAACCACACCTATGAATGTAACAGGAACGGCAAACATGATAATGAACGGGTCGCGGAAGCTCTCGAACTGAGCAGCCATAACCATGTAAACCAGGAGAATACCAAGCACAAGGATTAAGTATAGGTCGGCAAACGATTCTCCCTGTTCAGTGGTTTGTCCGGCAATATCAATCGACACATCACTTGGAACATCTATGCTTGCTATAATGCGTTTGGCCTCTTTTTGGGCGTCGCCCAGCGAAACATCGTTTAGTTCGGCCATAACCTTGACTACGCGCTGTTGCCCCTTACGGTTGATTTGTAGGGGGCTGGTTCCCATATCCACGTCGGCAACAGCCGATAGCGGTATGGTTTGGTTCAGCAGGTTTTTAAGTTGAATATTTCGGATTTGATTGATATCGTTGCGGTATTCAGGTGAGTAGCGTAGTGTGATGTCGTACTCATCGCCCTCCTCCTTGAACTCGCCAGCTTCGGTTCCATAAATGCTTTGGCGAACCTGAAGGCCAATCATGGCCGAGTTCAAGCCCATGGCCGAAGCCTTACGCTTATCGACCTTGATTTGAACCTCCAGTTTACCTTTATCAACATTATTGATTACATCGCTAAAGTATTTCGATTCGCGCATACGAGCAGTAATGGCTTCAGCGGTGCTATTGATGCTGTTAAAGTTGTTACCAGACACTTCAATTTCGATAGGTTTCTTATTACCGGTAACTGCAGCCGAAAGGATACTACCACCGAGCAAGTGGAAGTTCTCCACTTCGGGTATGGCGGCAATGCGTGGACGAATTCTGTCGGCAATTTGCTTAGCGGAATACTTGCGCTCGTTGGGTTTGGTAAGGTGGCACATTACGGTAGCAATGTTTTTACCCTCGCTAAACCCTACCGACGACAGAAGTCCTTCCTCTGTTTGTCCCGACACTGATGCTAACGAACCGGGAACCATCTCCGGAATCTCGTCCTGGAAGATTTGCATCACCACTTGAGCTACACTGTCGGTTTTTGCGGTTGAGGTTCCAACTTCGGTTTCAATTACTGCAACCACGTCGCCAGCATCAAAAGCAGGGATATAGTCGGTTCCTAAGCCTTTCCCTACCCATAGGCTGAAAGCCAGAAGAACAACTGTGGTGATTACAGTAAATGCTTTGTGATGTACCACCCAAGCCAAGGCTTTCTTATAGCCGTTCTCCAGTTTCTGGAAGTTGCGTTCACTCCATTCGTAAAGTTTTCCATGGCGGCGTTTTTCACCCTTCTTCATACCCTCAAGCAGTTGCGACGATGCCATTGGGGTTAGGGTAAGAGCGGTGAAAAGCGATGCAACTAAGGTTACCGATGTTAGGATGGCCAGCTGCTTGAACATGATACCTACTATACCACCCATAAATATCATGGGCAGGAATACCACAATGGTAGTAAGGGTTGATGCCGAAATAGCCATACCCATTTCGCTACTACCGAATATGGAAGCCTGCCTGGGCTTTGCCCCTTTCTCAATATGCTGGGTAATATTTTCGAGCACCACAATGGCGTTATCCACCACCATACCCGATGCAATAATCAGCGACATTAAGCTGAAGATGTTGATTGTCCACCCCGATGCAAACATCACTATGAAAGCTACAATCAGCGAGAAAGGAATGGTGATGAAAATGATTAAGCTTTGCTTCCAGTTTCGCAGGAATGCCATAACCACCAAAATAACAAAGAACAGTGCATACCAGAGCGATTCGGAAAGGTTACTGATTGATTCGGTGATGAGCTCATCGCTTTTCATTACCTCAGCTATGTTTACATCCGAAGGGAGAGTGGGTTTAATTTCATCGATTTTTTTACGGATTTTATTGACCACTTCAAGGGTATTCTCGCCGGATTGTTTCTGAACCATCAGGGTAACTCCTTTTCCGTTGGTAGTTCTACCCACATCATCTTTCTCCTTATACTCATCGCGCACTTCGGCAACATCGCTAAGGCGAATAACCTTGCCGTTGAAGCTGATGAGAGCCAAATCCCTTAACTCCTCAACACTTGCAATATCGCCAGGAATACGAACGGAATAATCGTTATCGCCAACCTTGATATTCCCACCAGGAATTGAAATATTCTGTGCCTTTAGCACAGTTGCCACCTGATTGAGCGAAAGGTTATAGGCATGTAACTTAACGGGGTCGATATCAACCTTGATTTCTCGTTCGGGTGCTCCTATTACAATTACTGAACCCACTCCCGGAACCTTACGCAGTTTGCTGGCCACCTCATCGTCAACAATTTTGTAAAGCCCGTTGTAGCTCTCGTTGGCGGTAACGCCATACACCAAAACAGGCATCAGCGAGCTGTTAACCTTGAAGATGATTGGGTTATGCGCATCGCGGGGTAGCTTGTTCTTTACAAGTTCAATAAGGTCGCGGGCATTATTGGCGGCCGAGGTAATATCGGTTCCCCAATCAAACTGAAGCTGAACAAACGAAACGTTCTCCTTGCTCTGCGAAGTTATCTCTTTTAGATGTTCCGTTCCGGATAGGATTTTTTCCAACTTTTTTGATACCTGCTCCTCAACCTCGTCGGCGCTGGCACCAGGATATACGGTGATAACCGTAAGGGTGGGCAATTCCATTTCGGGCATAATATCGAGTGGCAGCTTGGTGAGCGAAACCACTCCAAAGAGCAGGATAGCCACAAACAACATGGCTGTGAATACTGGCCGTTTGACGGCAACTTCCGGTAGTTTCATGTTTTTTACTTTTTTGCGGTTAGGTATTGTTTTACCTGTTGCTCACTTTAACCTTTAAACCATCGTTCACACGGTTCTTACCTTCAAGAATGATTTCGGTGCCTGCATCAACTCCCTTAACGGCTAAATACTCGCCAATGGTTTGCAGGCGCTCAACCTTAACACGGTGAACGGTATCGTTAACCACAGTAAATACAAAATCGTCCGATGTGCCAGGCATACGGTAGATGCTACGCAGGGGCACCACTGCCGATTTCACCTCGGGTAGCAACACGTCAACAAAGGCAAACATACCGGGTTTGATTTCCATGTTTGAATTTGGAATGGTAACCTCAACCGATGTGGAACGGGTAGTGGTTGAGAGCATAGGTTTGATTTTATCAACCTTACCCTGGTAGGTTTTTCCGGGTATGCCATCGAGCTTAACCACAACAGGTAAACCCTTTTTTATGTGGATTAAATCTTTTTCGTTTACATCGAACTTAACGGTAGCAGGGTCAATTTGCATTAACCTTACAATGCCTGAGCGCATGGAGTAGCCGGGTTCTAAGCCGGGGTTCAGGAAGTAAACCTCGCCTTCCTCCATCATACGTTCGGCAATAATACCGTTGAAAGGGGCGTACACCTGGGTGTTCTTTTTAACCATTTCGACCTTTGCCGTTGAGGCATCGTATTTGGCCTTAACGTGGTCGAACTCCATCTCGCTGATGCTTCCCTTTTCCCTAAGGCGCGAAACACGTTCAAAGTCCTTTTTAATGGTTTCGTGCTCAATCATTGCCTGGGTTAACATCTCATCGGAAAGCTCCACTATAAGGTCGCCTTTCTTAACCATTTGACCCTCTTCAAAGTAGATTTTTTCAACCTTTCCGGGTAATGTTGCACCCAAATTGGCCTCCTTGTTGGCAAATACGGTTCCTGTAAACGTAAGAACCGGGTTGTATGAACGTTCCTCAACCTTGATGGTTGATACAAGTGGAACATTCACTTCCTTTTCAGTTTGTTCCTGCTTATTGCTGCTGCACGATGCAAGCATAACGGCAGCTGCTGTAGTTAGTAATGTTAATCGTTTCATTGCTTAATATTTTGTAGTTTTAATTAGTTCAAAGTTCAAGGTTCAAAGTTCAAGGTTCAAAGTTCAAGGTTCAACTTTTAACATCATCAATTCAGTTGAATACCCCTCTGAACACTTTTATCTATTTCAAACTTCCCGTAACGCGTTTCAGGTTAACTACGTTAAGCCTGTATTCCATACGGGCATCAATCAGCTCGCTGTAGGCATTCTGCCACATGGCCTGAGCCTCCAGAACATCGGATGTTTTTTGCCGACCAGTTTCAAAGGCATCGCGGGTTACCTTAAGGTTTTCCTCGGCCTGTTTTAGGTTAATCTGGGCCATCTCAACCTTCTTAATGGATTCGTTAAGTTGGAAAATGGCTTGCTGTACCTGTAAGCTAATAAGTTCCTTGGCTTCGTCCATTTTCAGTTCTGCTACACGCTGTTCGCTGCGGGCTGCTTTAAGGGTATGGCCGCGGTCGTTCCAGTGGAAGATGGGCACATTGATTGCCACACCTACACTCCAGTCGCCGCCAAATTCATTGGTTAATCCGTTGTAAGGATTAGGGTTGAAAAACATGTAGTTGGCGGTTAAGCCGATATTGGGCATGTAACGCGATTTCATGAGGTTTACACCCGATTTGGCAATGTTAATGGTTTGGTTCAGTGCTTCAATCTCTGGGCGACGTGCCAATGCCGAGTCGGTGTAGTTCATTTGGGCAATGGGCTCCATGAGAGCGGGTAAAGAGTCGGCAATAAGAATCTCGCTGTTCAGCGGCAATCCTATCTGCTGGCAAAGGGCCATCTTTGATAGGGTAAGGCCGTTCTGTGCTTTAAGCAGGTTGAGTTCGGCTTCGTTTTTCTTTACATTTACCTTGAGTAGGTCGTTCTTGATGATAATGCCTTCGGCATAGTAATTTTCGAGGTCGTTGTTGAGCTTGTCGAGCAGTGCAATGTATGCTTGAACCAGTTTAACCTTTTCGGCCACTGCTGCAACCCGCCAGTACGATTCCTCGGTCTTGTATAGCACCTCAGTACGTTCGGCTTCGCTTTGAGCCTGGGCAAGTTTCTCGCCGTATTTAGTAATACGATAGGTTTCTCTAATCTTACCACCCGTGAAAATGGGCTGAGTAAGGTTTATGCCAGCCGCGTAAACATTCTTCTCGCCAAACTCGGCCTTGTCCTTAGGAAGCCATGTGTATTTCTGAAAGAGTGGATTTCCTTCGCTATCGGTAAAGGGCTTCCCAGTGCTTGGGTTGATGGCAAATGTGCTGCCAAATACAGATGGATTGAAGTTTGGATTGGGTGTTCCATCGGGGAGGGTAGGGCTAAGAATTGCACTGTTCAGTCCTCCCGTGGCAGGGTCAATGGCCGTGTAGGGTATCACCGGAAGCATCAAATCCTTGTCGAGAAGGCTAAACTTCTTGTTGGTACGGGTATAAAGCCCATTTGCGCTAATACTTGGCAGGAACTGGGTTTGTGCCGAGCGCTTTAAAGCTCCTGCGGCTTCAACCTGCTCGTTGGCAATCAGCACCTTTTGGTTATGCTCCAGCGCCATTTGGCGGCATTGGTCGAGCGTAAGCACCTGCTGTGCATGGGCTACATTCAATGTTAGCATCCATGCAGTAAGTAAAAGACTCAACTTTAATTGGTTCATAGTGTGTATATTTTAACGTTTTACAATTCCGTAGAAAAGGATATCAAGCATATCGTCAATTACCATATTCAGGCTTTCTATTCCCATGGTTGAGGTAACAAGGGGAATCTCAAGTCCTTTCATGGCGGTTACAATGGCTAAAGCCGAAAGGTTCAGGTCCTTCACCTTAAGCTCGCCCTTTTTCGTACCCTCCTCAAGTATCTGCGTAACAATGGTTATTTCCTCGTTGTCGTACTTTTTCCTGAACTTTTCGGTAAGTTCCAGGTTCATCAGGTCGTCGTTCTTGAGGATCTCCATGTAGTTTGACAGCTGCTTGATTAGGTCCATGCGCATCTTAACATAGGTGCGCAGCTTCTCCGTTACCGGCTGTGCACCATCGAGTATCTCCTTAATTTTTACCCTGAGCAGGTCAGCTTCACGGTCAACCACAGCCTGAAAGATCTCCTCCTTACCCTTGAAGTAATAGTATATGGAGCTCTTCCCCATTCTTAGGGCTCGGGCAATATCTTCCATCGATGTTTTCTTAAAGCCGTACCGGCTGAAAACTTCGGTGGCAGCGCTTATTATATTCTCGCGCATCCCT
>LUYY01000235.1 GCA_001603415.1 Bacteroidales bacterium Bact_07
ATTCATTGACTTATTGTGAGAAGATATTTTTTAAAAAAAATATTGCTAACTCCCCTTGCATTTTCTTTTTTTACACTATTATTGCGGAAAATTTTGAGCAGTTTATGAGTAAGAAAAGAGCAGCAGTAAGTCTTAGCAATTTATCTCCTGACCTTTTGAAAATCTTCAAGGAAAGGTATCCCCATGGATATCAGGATTTTGTTTTCAAGGTTGATAAGCCAAACGGTGATTTTTTCCATGCAGTAACCCTTGAAACCGAAGATGCTATTTACCTGGTAAAGGTTCCGGTGAAAATAGACACCAAAATTAAGGATGAGGATGAGGAAAAGGACTTTTTTGGCAGCTTAACTGACGAAACAATTGGAACTGAGGGCGATGAGTTCCCCGATGATATAAGCGATGAAGAGCCTGCCGAGTAAATTGCAGATGAGTAGTATTTATCACCTTCCGTGAGGGACGATTTCGAGCAGAGGTCGTCCTTTTTTATACCCCAAAACCTTACAAGTTATGGTATCACCAATCTTAAATGTTGTATCATTCTCAATTTTAACGCCGCATTTCATCCCAAACCTGTCGAACACCACGGCAACCTTACCAATACCATTATCGTTACTGAAATCCTCTTCCAATGCAGAGATTTGAAAGGTGTAAACACCTCCCTCCTTGTAATAGGGATGTTCAGGATCGATCAACAGTAAACCTTTTGCATCAATTCCTCTATACCTGGCTAATACTGGGCTATCAATCTTAAATCCATAGTGCTTATAATGCTTAACCTTCAGCAGAGCCATACACATCGATTTGGTTTTAAGCAAGTAGTAATCCTCGCCTTGAAAATAAATTGTGCCATGAAGGTAAAGCTCAATGTTTTGGCCAATGTCATAAAATTCTGCACATTGGCTCCATTGCGATGAGGCAGAAAGTATGGGCGCTCCTTTTTTTAACGCAATAACTTTCAAATCTATTGTGGATTTTCCTCCATCGATGCTTCCTTTGGGAACTAAAAGATCAATATCATTCCCAAACACATCGGTAACCGTTACTGTATCGGCCTCACTAAAAACCGACGGCAATACTTGTTTAACCCTAAAAGAATATGTTTTGCCCACTCTGTAAATGGGATGTTCAGGCTCGATGAAAACTTGGCCAGTGCAATTTATCTTATCGACCCGACAACGAATTTGAGTGTTTTCAACAATATTGTACTTAACATAATATTTTGCTGGCAGAAGGATTTTTTTCCCGGATTCATGGGTAAGGATGAAATGTTTACCACCTCCGGGTATATCAATTACCTTTGTAACTTGAAATGAATACCACTCCCCTTCCCTAAACATATAAATCCATTGTTTTAAAGAAAGTTAGATTTTTCATATTAACCTATTCGGTAAATCAATTAAAGCTAAACACATATTTTGAACTGAAAATTGACATTATATCAGTTATCTATCTAGTAATCAATATATTTTCACCTTGAAATACCTCCCCAATCACTACCGAATACCTTAAACCATTGCTATGTAAAAGTTTAATGGCCTCATCTACCCTTTCGGGTCTAACGCCCATTAGTATTCCTCCTGATGTTTGTGCGTCGCACATCAGCATTTTGGTATTGTAGTCAACTCCAGGATCAACGTGCAAATGGTTCCCAATATACTCAAGGTTGCGAAAAGCGGCCCCGGGAATACACCCTTCATCGGCAAGCTTATAAGCCTCTGGAAGCAAGGGAATTTTACTAGAGTATAGTTTTATGCCAACATTGCTAGCCTTTGCCATTTTGAAGGCATGACCAATAAGACCAAAGCCTGTAATATCAGTTGCTCCGGTAACTCCAATGATTTGCATAACCTGTGCGGCGGTGCTGTTCAGCTGCCTCATCCAGAAAAGAGCCTCATTATAAGCTGTATCCGACATTAGTCCTAGGCGTTTACCAGCAACAATTACACCCGTACCCAAGGGTTTAGTCAGTATCAATATATCGCCGTGTTTTAACCCTGCATTGGTTATTACCTTATCAGGATGAACTCTGCCTACCACGGCCAAACCAAACTTAGGCGGGTAATCATCAATGGTATGGCCTCCGATTATTATTGTGTTGGCTTTTTGTGCCACACTTGCAGCTCCCTCAAGTATTTGCTTGTAAGCATCTAAAGGAAGACCTTTGGAAGGGAACATGGCTATGTTTAATGCTAAAAAAGGTTCCCCTCCCATGGCGTAAACATCACTCAACGAATTAGTTGCAGCAATTTCCCCAAACTCAAAGGGATTACTACAAATAGGGGGGAAAAAATCGGTGGTAAGAATTAGAGCCAAATCGTTGCTTATCCTGTAAACCCCGGCATCGTCGTGGGTGTCAATATCAACTAAAACATTTGGATCGGTCACCTTGGGCAGATTTAGCAAAATGTTTTCCAGCACTGAAGCCGGAATCTTTGCCGAACATCCACCATATTCCACTGTAGTTAATAAGTCGAAATCGTCGCTCATACATCTACCTTTACCTTGTTATAAAAAATGTTATTAAATTGAAATTCAGGCACTATTACTTCAATATCGGAACAATCAATTTCAATACACATACCGCATTCTGAGCTGAACTCCTTTGGCACAGGAACAATTTGATAAACAATACCGAGCGACACAATAATTCGTTCTGCCTGCATAACCTTATGTATGCTTTGGAAAAGCAGCAAGCATTTATCACTACTTTCGCTCATAATCGAGTTCTTTCAAGGCGGTATAAAGGTAATTCAAATCGTTCGGATTGTGATACTTGGATAGCGAAATCCTTACGGTTCCCTTAGGAAAAGTTCCTAATGATTTGTGTGCCAGTGGCGCACAGTGCAGGCCGCTGCGAGTCTCAATGCCAAAACGCTTAAATAGCTGATTGGAAAGTTCTGAAGGCGTATAGTTGTCCGATATAACAGAGAACAAAAAGGCTTGGCGGTTAAAACTGGCTGATCTTTTCAGCTTAAAAGATTTAAGCTGTTCTATCTGTTCGAGCAAATCCTTGAAAGTGTGGGTATCAAAATGGGGTAACACCTTAGCTGAAAGTGCTCCAAATAGACCGTAAATTCCCAAAACGTTAGGAGTCCCTGCCTCAAACCTATCGGGGAAAAAGTCGGGCATCAAAAAGCTATCGGAACGGGAACCAGTGCCTCCATGAATTAAAGGGCTTATGAGTTCAGGGTTACGAGCAAAAAGGCACCCCGTGCCAGTTGGCCCCATCAAACCCTTATGCCCGGTTAAAGCCAGCATGTCGATGTTCCAACTATCTGCTTCAATGGGTATATATCCTGCTGACTGGCTGGCATCAACAAGCAAGGGGACTGATCGTAGTAGGGCTTTTAATTCAGCCAAAGGCTGTATAACACCATTAACATTGCTAACGTGGTTAACGATGCACAAATCGTATAGCTTTAGGTCAAGCTTACCAGTTGCATCAAGGTCGATGAAACCATCGGATTGGTGAGGCAGAATATCATACTCCACCCCAAACGTTTGTTGTAAGTATAAAACCGGACGGGTAACTGCGTTATGCTCGAGCGGTGAGATAAGTATGCGCTTTTTGGGGTACGAGAGTCCTTTAATGGCAAGGTTTAGAGCATGGGTTGAGTTGGAGGTAAAGAAAATATGGTCGGAATGCTTTGTACCAATTAGGTTAGCAAGCAGTAAACGTGTGTTTTCAACAACTCTGGATACAGCAACCACTCTGTCGTAAGCGCTACGACCATAGGTGCCTCCACCTTTGAGATACTCATTGATATACTCAGCAACCTCAGGTGGTTTAGGATAACTGGTAGCAGAATTATCGAAATAGAAATTCCCCATTATTACGGTTTAACAACATGTATTCCAGAACTTAACCGTTCAGCAATGTAGAGCATATTTGAAATAGTTCCGACCTCAATATCCTCCTTTATGCCAAAAAAATCGACACAAGTGCCACACAGAGTAATTTTTACTCCAAGGTTGTTAAGTTTTACTAAGCTTTGAGCCGTATCGGTGCCTTTTCGGGCAAGGGTAACAGCGCTATTATAGCAAATAATTTCCTGAGGAAGTTTTTCGAGATTTGGTAATGTATTCAGAAGGCCTTTCATCAGGATTTTACCCAAATCCTCATTGCCACTACCCATTAAATTACTGGTAAGAACAACAAGGTAACTACCGCTCTTACCCGAAAAGCTAACCTCACAGTACTCTTCCGCTTCTTTCTTCGGATTGAACTCAATGCCCAGAGAGTTTATTGTAATGGTAAATATTCCACTCTGCTCATCGATACTAAAAGGAAGAGCATTATCGGTAAGGAAATGAGATACGTTTTGGCATGAAGTGGCATTATCAATAATTACCTGAATAACCTCACCGTTAACATTTTCTTTCAGAGCCCTTTTAGTACTGATAAGAGGCTGAGGACATAGCTGTCCTCGGCAATCAACTATCTTTGTCATAATCGTAGCATTTTACTGGATTAACTTCTTATTTATCAATGCCTTATTAATTCGTTTAACAATGGCAGGGCCCTCGTAAATAAAACCGGTGTAAACCTGTATCAGCGTGGCACCTGCTTCTAGCTTTTCAATGGCATCGGCCGGGGTATGAATTCCACCTACCCCAATAATTGGTTTCGATCCATTGGTATAATCATGAATAAGCCTTATAACCTCAGTAGATCGTTTAGCTAAAGGTCTTCCGCTCAGGCCGCCATTCCCTATAGCTTTTATCTTATCTTCAGGAATAGATAGGTCACTCCGTGAAGTTGTAGTATTGGTTGCAATATAGCCATCAATACCATGTATTTCAGCTATTTTTACTGTATCAAGAACTTGCTCATCGGTTAGATCGGGAGATACTTTCAGTAATACGGGCTTATAGGTATTGTAGTTCTTCCGTTCGTTATTTATAGCCTCTAATAGGCTTTTTAAGCTATCGTAGTCCTGAAGATTACGTAAGTCCTTTACATTAGGACAACTTACATTAACAACTATGTAATCGACGTATGGATAAAGTGCTCTAAATGCAGTTAGGTAATCATCAACAGCATTTTCGTTGGATGTAAGGGTATTTTTACCGATGTTTCCACCAATAATAAGATTTTTGGGACGATGCTTTGTTGACAATTGCAACTTAACATAATCAACGCCTTTATTATTAAATCCCATGCGGTTAATTAAAGCATCGTCAGGGATTATTCGGAATAAACGGGGTTTGGGATTTCCGGGCTGAGGTTTTGGTGTTGCAGTTCCAACCTCAATAAAAGAAAAGCCAAAGGCTGATAATTCGTTGTAGTAATCGGCATTTTTGTCAAAACCAGCCGCAAGTCCTATAGGATTTGAAAATTTAAGTCCAAAAACTTCGCGTTGAAGTAATGGATGCGATACCTGAAAATATTTTTTGCAAAGCAAACGTATGCCTGGAATGAAAAAAGTGAGTTTTAGGGAAGTAACAACTGATTTGTGTGCAAATTCAGGATCAAGCAAAAAAAATAATGGTCTGACTACTTTCTTATAGAGCATTTTTTTGCAAAACTAACAAAAAAAGTTAATCCGATTTAGATGGTGAATATATTTCGAAGGTGTTATCGTTGTAAAGAATAACCACCTGCTTAATATACCTTGACAAGTTTTTAGTATTTACACATGTAACTCTGCCATGTTGATTAGGAATTTCAGGTTTTGCGGAAACACTTTGATTTGGGTTCACAGATTTGGCAGTGTTGTCGGGAACTGCTTCGAAGAGCGATTGCTGAATGGCTACTTTAAACATATTCCCCTTACCAGTGATAAGCCAATCGATGTTCAGTCGGGGAAACTTTAAGGCAATCTTTTGTAAAAAGTCGAAACTTGGCTTATTTCGACCCGAAAGGATGTGGGAAATAGCACTAGGTTGTACCTCTAGGATATCAGCCAACCTAGCAGCAGTAATTTTCTCCTGATCCATTAGCTTTTGTAAGCGCTCATTAATCATATTTCAGCGGCATTTAGTAAGACACGGCAAATAACGCATTCACAAATGTAATCACAATAAAAAATCAATCCAAATACATTTGTAAATTTAATTTTGATAACTAGATTTACATTTGTAACCTATATAGCGGGTAGCCTTAATCGATCACTAACAAATTTAACGTTGGGAGTATTACTAGCAATGGCAAATAAAGTAACGTTTTAGCACTGTCAATAAAATTTTCATTACTTTTTATTGAGGTGTTATTTGATCTTGGTTAAATTGGTTTTTGACTATAGAAAACCCCGTATTATTGGCATGGGTATTATCCCCTTCCCTAACATAACCAGCATAAAGGATCCTGATTTAAAATATGCAATTGAGCATATATCATCTGACCAACTTAATATTGATGCTATAAAGTTTATGAGGATAATGTAGTTGCGACTGAATTAAGCGAACAACCAACTTAGTAGCCTTACCGAACAAAATCATATCACAAAAGCTTTAATCCGTTAGAATACCCAAACCACGCTCATGCTACCATACCCAAAATACTACATAATCATCCGGATGCAAGGTTATTGTTCTTGTAATCCTATTTTGCTATATTATAAACACTTATTATAAAAGTTCTTATAGCGTTTAGACCTTATAACCTTCAGAATACGTTTTATTGCCTAAAATTCACTATCAAACATAATGTTCGATTGTTCTGAAAGTATTAATGCTTTCAGTAAATTCATTATATAAATGATAATCAATATTATAAATTATATTTTTAACTATATTTCATTTCGAAAAGAAT
>LUYY01000236.1 GCA_001603415.1 Bacteroidales bacterium Bact_07
TTTGAGAGGCCATTTCAGTTTAGGCGGTAACTCCTCGAGGTTCATGCTCCAAATATCATGGAGTAAGAATCGTTGAACCCTTTTGTAAAACTCGATAAACCTGTTTGTTTTTGGTTTTTTATTCATTGCTTTAATTTTTTAAGGCAAAAACTTTACCGGGTTTGCTGCTCACTACTCCTGAAAATTCAAGGTTTAGCAGCGATGAAAGCACCTTTGAAACCGGCAACCCAGTGCCAAGGGCAATAAGGTCGACGGTTTCTTCGCCTTTTGCCCTCAGAAAGTTAAGAATTTTTTTCTCGTCGTCATTAAAACCATCAAAGTTTATTGAGAACTGCTTAATAGTTTCGGCTCTACCAACCGATTTCCATCCCAGTATGAATTCAACATCATCGGCCGATTCCACGAGTGCTGCCTTATTTTGCTTAATCAACATATTACAACCCTGGGAGTAGGTTGATTTAACATTGCCGGGAACGGCAAGCACGTCGCGATTATAGGAATTGGCAATATCGGCAGTAACCAAAGCGCCACCCTCAACTGCGCTCTCAACCACAATGGTAGCATCCGATAGACCGGCAATAATCCGGTTGCGTTGCAAAAAGTTATTGGGGTCAAATGGCGTACCTGAAATAAAATCGGTAACCAGAGCACCATGCTCAACTATCTCCTTTGCCACCCCGCGGTGTGCCATAGGGTAAATGGTATCTAAACCATGGCCAAGTACGGCTATGGTAGGTAAATTATTATTTAAGGCCGATTTGTGGGCTACTATATCAATCCCGTAAGCCAGGCCACTTACAATTATTGGGGTATGCCCTTTGGCTACCAAGCCGTTTACAATATCCTCGCAAACCTGTTTACCATAAGCAGTTGCTTTGCGGGTTCCTACAATGCTAATAATCTTATCGGTATTAAAGTTGATATTGGCATGAGTTTTTACGTAAAGCATTACCGGGCCATCCTCGCATTGGCGCAAACGCTCAGGATACTCGGGGTCAGTAAAGTAAAGTGCCTTTATCTTATACTTATCGATAAATTCAATTTCTTTCTCGGCAAGGTGCAAAACTTTCTGGTTTGCCACCTCGGTGGCAATGGTTTCGCCAACTCCCGGAATTTTCAGCAATGCTTTTTTGGATTGATGGAAAACCGCCTCGGCACTACCACAGTAGGCAATTAACCGCTTAGCGGTTATACTCCCCACTTTAGGGATAAGTTCAATGGCTATGCGATATTGCAACTCGCCTGCGCCCATACCCTAAACTTTGGAAAGCTGTTTGAGCGAATTCTCCATGTTTTGGAATTGTTCGGCAGTTAACGAAACTACCGATACCGGAGGGTATTTCATTATCTGATTCCCTTTTTTTACCCAAATATGCAACTGCTTTTTGGGCCACCTTGATACTATTTCATACTTATAGAATTCGGAATGCGGTATTTCCATCGAAATCTTTTTACCGCCCCAAGGGCGAAGCTTGAAAGTGCGAATAACCAACTTATTACCCTCGTCGTTATAGGAAACGAATGCTGCATCCATCCAAATAAAATATCCAAAAAACATAAGGTATAGAAGAACTATAATAGCAATAACCCAGTTCTGGCTAATGCCCAATTGGTTCTCAATAAAATCGGGGATCGATGTTAAGTACATCAACAAAATGATTACTACCACCACAACCGCCAAAACAAGTTTCAGCGAGTGGATTCCATACACAGTATCTTGGTTATCGAATTTCATATTCTTGTCAGTTTTCTAGTTTACGTCGGTTTAACTCCCTTAGAACTGCAAAGCGCTGCTCGGCAAGAATGTTAGGTAACGATGGGTCGGACTGGTAAAGCTTGTCCATCCAAATTAATGAACTTTCAAAAGTGCCGTAAGGAACTATTAATGCCGTATTATAGCCCCTGTTTGCAAGATTATAGCTTATAACTTTTGCCATTCCATAGCGCTGCACTATCGTTACGTTTTTATTGCTTTGCCCAACCTGATAGTTTTCCATTAATGATGTTAAGTAAAGTAAATTATCGGGGTTATGGCTCACAATGAATGCCGATAAAAAATCAATATTATTAAGGAGAAACTTTGTTACCTCATGAAATGTGCGTTTGGTCTGATTAAAGCTATTACAGGGTGATTCATCGGCATAGTTCTGCTCCTGTTTTTGGGTTATGTATTCGGGGGTTAAGTATTTTGAAATGGCAACTCCGGCTATAAAACCTTGGTTGGTTCCCATTCTAACCAACTCGTTAATTCTCTTTTGGGTATTTACATGGCATAGGTGAAAAAGCAAATAGACGCTTGCACTTTTAGTATTGTAGCGTTGCATTAAATCAATGGCTATGGCCTGAATAGCCGGAAAACTTGAAAAATTTGCAGTATAAAGAATTACTGATTTCCCCTTCTGCTGGGCAATTCCGCATACCTCCTCAATGTGTTCGGTAAATAAATGAAATGTTTTTTTATCGGCCTGATTTAGCAAACCATCATTTGAAACCAAATTTAAAATTCGATTTTCAATGTAATCGTCAACATTTAAAAACAAGAACTCTAAGCCAGGAACATCAAATTTATCGGTTTTTAATGCTGATAGTAAGTCGATAATTGAACCCTGCCTGTTTGAAATTGGCAAAACACAGGTAAGAATTCTATTATGGAAGTTATCCACTGATAACTTTTTTAACTCATCAATGGAATCGCTGCAGTAAAAGCGCTTTACAATAAAGTTCCCCGGGAATTTCTTGAAAATCCTTACATTTTTAAAAAGAATAGACAACTTTATTAAGGCTTGACCAAGTATTTTTTTTGAAAGTATAAGCAAAATAAAGGCTTCACACCGGAGCGACTTGTTGCTCCGATTTTCAAAAACATGTTCAATGTTACCAAGCGAAAACATTATTTTGTAATTTTATTTTCAAAATTACCATTTTTTATGACAAAACCGATGCTGGTGAGCAATTAATGAGTTTTTGTGTTAAACCTTTGTAGGCTTAAACAGTTTAACTCTTAAGTGTAATGAATATGAACAAAATTAGAAATCATATGAATATCGCAAAAAAACTGCTATCTCTTACTTTAGTAAGTTTTTCGTTGGCAACCTACTCGCAAAACCAAGCGGAATGGTATCGTTACCCTGCCATATCGCCCGATGGTAAAGCCATTGCATTTGTTTACAAGGGCGATATATACACAGTCCCCGCAAGTGGAGGCGATGCAGTTGCCATAACAACCAATCCTGCCCACGATTATTTGCCGGTTTGGAGTCACAACGGTAATTACATTGCATTTGCTTCCAACAGGTATGGTAACATGGATGTTTTTGTGGTACCCGCAAAAGGTGGCGAACCCAAACGTTTAACATTCCATTCTACCGATGAACTCCCATACGCCTTCAGCGCCGACGACAAGTCGATACTATTTGCTGCTGCCCGTTACGACATGGCTTCCAGCCGACTTTACCCAACTGCTTCGCAACCCGAACTATATTCTGTGCCAGTTAATGGTGGAATTGTTAATCAGGTACTTCCGGTTCCAGCCGAAGCCGTTTCTGTGTCACACGATGGAAGGTTCTTAACTTATCAGGATAAAAAGGGCGGAGAGAATGAGTTTCGGAAACACCACAAGTCGTCAATTGCCCGCGATATATGGCTTTACAACACACAAACCCAAGAGTATAAGCAGCTCACAACCTATAAGGGCGAAGACCGCAACCCGGTTTTTGCTCCAGGCGATTCCACAATTTATTTTCTCCGTGAGGATGCAAATTTTAATGTATACAAGCTATCGCTTTCCAACCCAACTGAGGTTAAGCAGGTTACTAACTTCACCACTCACCCTGTTCGGTTTTTAAGCATTAGCCAAAACGGCACCCTTTGCTTTGGCTACGATGGTTCCATTTATACCCTGGATAAGACAGAAAACAGCACCAAGGTAAATATCAAAATCAGTCGCGATTATCAGCAAAATCCTGAGCAAATAGTTAACCTAAGCGGCAATATCCGTGAAGTTGCCATTTCGCCCGATGGAAAAGAGGTTGCTTTTATTGCCCGTGGCGAAGTTTTTGTAACCTCTGTTGATGGAGCATTTACCAAACGTATAACCCAAACCCCTGAGCAGGAACGCTTTTTAGCCTTCATGCCCGATGGCAAAAGTATTGTTTATGCTGGCGAACGGAATGGGCGCTGGCAAATTTTCAAGGCATCGCGTGTGCGACCCGAGGAGCCCTTCTTTTTTGCATCAACCTTAATCAACGAAGAATTGCTGATTGGCAATGAACACGATAACTATCAACCGCTCCCCTCGCCCGATGGCAAAAAACTAGCTTACATTGAGGATAGAACAACCCTTAAAGTTTTAGATTTGGAGAGCAAGACCACTAAAACATTGCTTACCCCTAAGGAACTTTACTACATGAGCGATGGCGATCAATACTTCAAATGGAGTCCCGATAGCCATTGGCTTTTGATACAGTTTAACCCTACCATGTCGAATTCTGAGGTTATAGTGATGCCGGCCGATGGCAGTTCACCATTTGTGAACCTAACCATGAACGGTTACGACGATTTCTCGCCTATTTGGGCAAATGGCGGCAAACAGGTGCTTTGGCTCTCAACCCGTGATGGTCTGAGGAGCTACGCCAATAGCGGTGAACGCCAAAGCGACGTTTATACACTATTCCTCACCCGCGACGCTTGGGATAAATTCAGACTTAACAAGGATGAGTATAACCTTCTGAAAGCCATTGAGGAAAAACAGAAAGAGGCAAAACAAAAAAAGGACGACGATAAGCAAAAGGATAAAAAAACAAAGGATAAAAAGGATAAGGAAAAGGTTGATAGTTCGCTAAAATTCGACTGGACGGGTTATGAATATCGTCTGGCTCGCCTTACAACCTCCTCGGCCGATATTGCCGATGCATTGCTTAGCAACGATGGTGAAACTCTTTACTACCTTGCCCGCTACGATAAAGGCTACAACCTTTGGTCGATGAATGTGCGCGAGAAAGAGGCAAAAATCATTATTGATATGGATGCCGACAACGCTCATATATACTGGGATAAAGCTGAAAAGAATATGTTCATGCTCGCCGATGGCAAACTCTACAAGGTTGATGTTGACAAGGGCAAACGTGAAGCATTGAAGGTTTCGGCCGAAGCCACAATTAACACCGATGCCGAAAGGCAAGCCATGTATGAACACGTGGTAATTCGAACCCGTAAGGGATTCTATACCCCCAACTACCATGGTATTAACTGGGACGCAATGGCTAATCATTACCGGGAGTTCTTACCTCATATCGGAAACGGATTCGAATTTGCCGAGCTGCTAAGCGAGTTACTTGGCGAACTCAATGTTTCACATTCCGGTGCTCGATACTACCAAAACAGCCCTAATGGCGACCAAACCGCATCGCTTGGGATAATCTCCGATGTAACCTACCAGGCACAAGGCATAAAGGTAGATGAAGTGCTTTTAGACGGCCCCCTCGACCGCAAGGAACTTAACCTCACTGCTCCATTCATTATTACCGCTATCGATGGCGAAGTAATTGGAATGGACAGGGATTGGGCCTATTACCTGAATCGCAAAACCGACAAGTATATCCTGCTAAATATCAAGGAGTTGACTACCGGTAAAGAGAGACAGGTATCGGTAAAACCGATAAGTATTTCTCAGGAATCCCGTTTGCTCTACCGTCGTTGGGTTAAACGTAATGCCGATGAGGTTGAACAATTGAGCAATGGAACATTGGGTTATGTCCATATTCCAGGAATGAGCGATGGTCCATACCGCAATATTTATGGCGAAATGATGGGCAAGTATTTCGACCGTAAAGGCATTGTGGTTGATACCCGCTTTAACGGCGGTGGCGACCTAGTATCGGATTTGGCAATGTTCTTTACGGGTACCAAATTCATTTCGTACCAAAACAACTTTAGGGAGTTGGGCTCTGAACCCACATTCCGATGGACAAAACATACTGTTGCATTGGTTAACGAAGCCAACTATAGCGATGGCAGCTGTTTTGCCTGTGGCTACCAACAATTAGGGATTGGAAAACTTATTGGTATGCCTGTTCCGGGTACATGCAGCTTTGCTGGCTGGGAAAGGCTTCAGGATGGACAAGTTATGTGGGGTATGGTTCCTGTTAGTTCCAAGGATATGCATGGGCAATGGATGGAAAATGTGGAAACAGTACCCGATTACACCATAATGAATGAACCCTCCGTTGCGCCCAAGGGTCGCGACCAACAACTCGAAAGGGCTGTTAAAGCTTTACTGGAAACGCAAGCCAATTAAACCATAAACAATTTTATCCAACCATCCATTTAGGCTCAGGTAACCCCTGAGCCTAAATTTTATCATATACTAATAACACTTGCGTAATGTACATGTTATTAAACAAATAGGTAAAGTTCAATTGCATTAACATAAAAAGACCGCCCCAAAAGGAGCGGTCAAGATTTTTAATGTGATTTTGGTTTGGTTTTAGATTGCTTTTTGGATATTTCATAATAATTGCAAAACCAGAGAAAAACACTTTTTTGACTTCAAACACCATGCCAACATG
>LUYY01000029.1 GCA_001603415.1 Bacteroidales bacterium Bact_07
CTATCATAAATGATATGTAATCAGATATTTTCATTCATTTAATCTTTTTACAAATATAATTAATTTATCCAGTTTATTATCAAAAAAACTGGACATTTTTAATAGCAAAACTTACCATTCTTCTAACTTGACATCTAATCCTACCTCTACTCCTACATTTCAGATACCTAATGCCCTTAACTAATACGGACTTAAAGTCCGTGACCAATGTTTTATGCAATTTACAAGAAATGTACTCGGATTACAAATCCCCGTGAGCGGTGGATTCCTCGGCAAGCTCAGAATAGTGGGTGGCACTTTTCGTTGATTGTTAAATGAAATGGAACACAGATGGTGTACATTTTCAATGTGAATCTCATTGAAAAATCCGTGCAACTCTGTTATAATAATTATTTTGATAGTAGTTGACTGTTGATGGTTATAACCCGATTAACGGCTCACTGATCACTATTTTTTATTCTTCTAAACTTCCTCTAACTTCGTTTAACTTCTTCAAATTCCTCAATACTTTTTTAAACGACTCGCCAGATAGTTTTACTTACGTATGACCCATTCCAGAAGACCCTGGTTGTTTTGCTTTATTTTACCTGTATCCTGTAGGAACCGTATTACCCTTGCAACCCTGTCGGGGTTTGAGCCGGTTGAATCGATAAGCGTTTCGATTGGTAGAGGATTTTTTAGGAGTAATGTTTTTACCTTTTCCAGTATGTTGTCGAACTCGTACTTGCTCATGTCAAGCTCGTTTCGGGCGGTGCAAACGTCGCACTTGCCACATCGGTAACTGTCGGTTTGGCCAAAATACTCGCTTAGAAACTGACTTCGGCATTTGGCTTGGCTTTGAACGTACTCGAGCATGGCATTAATTCGGTCGAGGTAGCGCTTCCTGAGCATTTGGTAACGTTCGGGTTCAATCCTAAGGTTTTTATCATCGAGCCGTTCCTCGATAAAAATAATAAGAGGTGTGCGCTTTTTAGGGATGTAATTCAAAATCTTTTGTCGCGACAGCACTTTTAGGTTTTCGTAAACCCTATCGATTGGCAACCCTGTGGTTTTGGAAATGAACTGTTCATCAATTCTAACGTATTGTGAAAAAACGCCGGGCAGCATGCGAAGGAGTATTTTGATGAACTTATCCATTTCGGCATGGGCAACCTGATACCTGTAAAGTTCCTGCTTGTTCACAATAAACATTAGCCTGCTGGGGTTGTCGAGTTCATCGGTTAGCTCTATATAGCCTTCCTGCTCAAGGATTTTCAGAGAGTTAAAAGCCACCACCATGTTAAGCTTGAACGTGGAGCAAAAATCGATAAGGTTGAAATCGAAAACCTCACCTTTACCAGCCCCGTAGGCAACATTTAGGTACGAACCAAGGGCTTGGTAAATCCTTTTTATGTCGTCGGGTGGGGGGAAGTTGGTCTGGATGCGTTGCTCAATGCGGAGCTTGTCCGACTCGTTGTAGAGCAACACGGCATAGGCCAGTTTCTGGTCGCGACCGGCGCGGCCAGCCTCCTGAAAGTAGGCTTCCGGTGAATCGGGCAAATCGACATGAACTACAAAGCGCACGTCGGGCTTATCGATACCCATGCCAAAGGCATTGGTGGCCACAATGATTCGGGTTTTCCCGGTTTGCCAGTCGTTCTGTTTGGCGTTGCGCATCTCCATGGAAAGGCCGGCGTGGTAAAAATCGGCAGCGTGACCTTCGCGCTGAAGCATCAATGCAATCTCCTTGGTTTTATTCCTGTTCCTAACGTAGATAATGCCGCTACCCGGTATGCTTTCGATAATTCTAAATAGATATTTTTCCTTGTCCTCAACGTTGCGCACCAGGTAAACTAGGTTATCGCGGGCAAAACTCATGCGAAAAACCTTACCGTTCCGGAAATGTAGTTTTTCCTGTATATCGTTCACCACTTCGGGAGTGGCAGTGGCGGTAAGCGCCAAAAAGGGGGTGTCGGTTAGGACATCGCGTAATTCAGCAATTTTAAGGTATGATGGTCTGAAATCGTAGCCCCATTGCGATATGCAGTGAGCTTCGTCGATGGCTACCATGCATATCTTCATTTTCCGAACGCGCTCGCGGAATATGGCAGTTGACAGGCGCTCAGGTGAAACGTAAAGGAATTTTATATCGCCATATACACAATTATCAAGGGTTACATCAATCTCGTGGCTGGTCATGCCCGAATAGATGGCAACGGCATTTATGCCGCGCTTTTTAAGGTTCTCGACCTGGTCTTTCATGAGGGCTATAAGTGGCGATATGACCAGACACATCCCTTCCATGGCAAGGGCTGGCACCTGAAAGGTGATGGATTTACCACCACCGGTTGGCATTAGGGCTAATGTGTCGTTCCCATTGTAAACCGATTCAATGATATCGAGCTGAATGGAACGAAACGAGGCGTAGCCCCAGTACTGCTTGAGAATATCCTCGAACTTTCCCATAGAAACAAAGATAGGAAAAATAGTGATTAGTGTTTAGTATTTGGGTTCAATGTTCCATGTTCCTCTAACTTCTTCTAACTTCCTCTAACTTCCTTTATCTCCATCATATTCTGTCTATTCACCCTCGTTCCTCAAAATTCAAGGTAATTGGGTTAAGTATAAAAGAAGACATCCGGAGCGCCTAAACGTCCCGGATGTCAACCACCTAACCTATTGTAAACCTAAACCAAAACCTAATTATATGAAAATTTCATTGTTTCAAGAATGGAGCATGCCTCAAATCTATCGCGATTTAGCAAATCATTATAGGTCTCGTCAAAATATCTTGCGTAAGCCTTGGAGGTAAATATCTCCTTGTTTAAGGCATCTACATTAAGATTATCGCTCAGGTAAAGTGGCATTTTCTCGTTTATCATTAGTTGCTCCGAAATACAATCAATTCTTATGCCAGAACTTTTTTCGAAACTTAAAATATATTTGCTATCGTTGTTCAGAAATGAGCGCAACTTAAGCATTAGCTTGAGGTACGAAATGCTTTTTCGTCGAATATCGAAGTGCTTTATAAGTGCCGGTGTAAGTTCATTGGAGGTGTTCTCCGGATTGCCAATCAAATGCTCCGATACTTCCAGCGCAACCTTTTCAAGCTGCACCAGCGACGATGAGAGCTGCTCATCAAGATTTCGAATCAAACTATGTATTACCTCGTTGCTCATTAATAATGCCTTTCATGTAAATTTACTTTATAAACGATTAAAAATCAATTTTGTTTGGGTGATTTTGGTCAACATTTGTTAAATAATGACTAAACAACAGTTAAAATTTATCAAATTATAAGATTTTGAAAATCAGATTGATGTGCCTAAACACGATTCGCAATCGATTGTTAAAAGCAAAATCTTTATTGGTAGTAAACGGAATTGATATAGATTTGTACGCTCGTTTGAATATGTGGCTGTTGAAAAAATAAAAATATTTGTAAATGTAACTAAATCAACAGGATATGGCATTTTATATAGATAAGAGGCTTGTTGTTGCCAAGATTAGTTTAAATTTGTGGGTTTAAAAAAGTAAGATGGGTTGCTAATTAGATGTTTAACTTATAAATAATCAATACCAATGAAAATTCTTGTTTGTATTAGCCACGTACCCGATACCACCACAAAGGTGAAGTTTGTTGATGGCGATACTAAGCTCGACGCCAATGGGATACAGTGGGTTATAAACCCGTGGGACGAACTATCGCTTACCAGGGCATTAGAGTTGAAGGATGATGCCAGTACCGGCGTAAAAAGCGTAACCGTAGCACATGTTGGCAATGCTACAACCGAGCCTACCATTCGTAAGGCTCTGGCCATTGGTGCCGACGATGCCATTCGTGTAAACGCTGAACCTACCGACGCGTACTTTGTTGCAGCCCAATTGGCCGAGGTGGTTAAAAAGGAACAGTTCGATATTATAATGTGTGGAATAGAATCGAGCGACTATAACAATTCAGCCGTTGGAGGTATGCTTGCCGAATTCCTTGATATACCTTCAGTATCAGCTGTTTCGGGTTTAAAGATAGAGAATGGGCAGGCAGTAATTACCCGTGAGATTGATGGAGGTAAGGAAACCGTTACTGTTCCAACTCCTTTTGTGGCCATTGTTCAGAAGGGTATTGCTAAGGAGCCTCGTATTGCTGCCATGCGTGGCATCATGATGGCTCGTACCAAGCCCATCAAGCTATACGAACCAGTGGCTGTGGAATCGTTAACAGAGTATGTTAGGTTCGAGATGCCAAAACCGCGTGCAGCATGTAAGTTCGTGGATCCAGAAAATCCAAAGGAACTTATTACACTGCTCCAAAACGAAACCAAACTCATTTAAGGTTTAACTAAAAATTTGTAGAACATGTCAGTACTAGTATATACCGAGAATTGGGACGGTAAATTCAAGAAATTATCGTTCGAACTTGTTTCGTACGCCGGCAAGGTAGCCGAAATGATGGGTACAACCACCACCGCTGTTACTATTGGTGAAGTATCGGACGATGAGCTTAAACTACTTGGCAAGTATGGTGCCAATAAGGTAATCTGCATAAAAAGCGATAATCTGAAAAACCTCGATAGCCAGCTATTTACCAACGCTATTGCACAGGTTGCTCAGTCCGAAGGTAGTAAGGTGATTGTGATAGCCAACAACAACAGCGGCAAGGCCATTGCTCCGCGCTTATCGGTTAAATTGAAGGCCGCTCTTGGTTCAGGGGTTTCGCAACTTCCATTAAACCTGTCGCCTTTTACTGTGTATAAACGCGCTTTCTCAGGGGGGGCATTTGCGCACGTGGTGCTCAAAACCGATGTTAAAATTATTGCTCTAACCCAAAACTCTTTCGATATTGCTGAGAACAGCAAAGATGTTAAGATTGAAAGAATAGATGTTCAGATTGACGCACCCAAGACTGTGGTTAAGGATGTTCAAAAGCAAGCTGGTAAGCTGCTTTTGACCGATGCCGAGATTGTTGTTTCGGGTGGTCGTGGTATGAAGTCGCCCGATAACTGGGGACCAATTGTTGAACTTGCCGAATTGCTTGGCGGCGCTACTGCTTGCTCACGACCGGTTTCAGACGAAGGATGGCGTCCTCACGAAGAGCACACCGGACAAACCGGCAAAATCATTGCACCAAACCTTTACATTGCCGTTGGTATTTCCGGTGCAACACAGCACATTGCCGGTGTTAGTGGGTCGAAGTATATTGTTGCCATTAACAGCGATAAATCGGCCCCAATATTTGAGGTAGCACAATACGGTATTGTTGGCGATGCCCAAAAGGTTCTGCCCAAACTGGTTGATGCTGTAAAGGAAATTAAAGGTAAATAGCAATATCAGCATAAACCATAGCCAATTCATGAACCTGCTGCGTTTTGCAGCAGGTTCTTAGGCAAATAAAAGGAAGGCTCTCTGATTGTTTGTTTTTTAACCAACAAACCATTGTAAACCAAAAACCAAAAACATGACCAAACAAATAGTATTTGCCTTAGCCCTACTGATTACCTTAGGTGTTTTTGCATATACCGTTTCGCGAATAGTAAGGTTTTTCATGCTTACTCGCAAGGGTTTTCGCGTAAATCAGTTAGGTAAAAGGCTTTGGGTTACCCTTGAGGTAGCATTCGGGCAAACCAAAATTTTTCGCCGACCGGTTATTGGATTAGCACACGCCCTTGTATTCTGGGGGTTTTGTGTAATCCTATTCGGCAGCATAGAGATGGTAATTGATGGGCTTTTTGGCCTCGAAAAATCGCTGAGCATACTTGGAGGCTTTTACAACTTTATGATGGCTGCCGGGGATGTTTTTGCCTTACTGGTTGCCATTTCGATAGTAGTGTTTCTAATCCGAAGGGTATTCCTTCATATCAAGCGTTTTGAGGGTATTGAAATGAAGAAGATTTCGCATATTGATGCGAATGTAGCCCTTTCGATTATTCTAATCCTGATGCTTTCGCTAATGGGTATGAACGCAGCTTACCTCAAGTGGGTAGAGCTGGCTGGGCATCAAGTGCATGGGGTTTACCCTGTTAGTCAACATCTTAAATGGTTGTTCAACGGTATGCCGGTTGAGAGTGTTTTCACTCATTACCAGGTTTACTGGTGGACCCATATCCTGTTGATCTTCCTGTTTGCAAACCTTTTGCCATACTCAAAGCATTTTCATGTTTTCATGTCGGTGCCCAATGTATTCCTTTCGCGGCTTGAGCCGCTTGGCAAGCTGCCCAACATGGATAATGTAACCCGTGAGGTAAAGCTCATGATGGATCCCAATGCTGCATTTGCAGCACCTGCAGCCGATGCCCCCATTGAACGGTTTGGCGTAAAGGATGCTGAGGATGTGGTTTGGAAAAGCTATTTCGATGCGCTTTCGTGCACCGAGTGCGGTCGCTGTACCTCAGTATGTCCAGCAAATATCACCGGGAAAAAGTTATCGCCCCGCAAGGTGATGATGGATTTGCGTGCCCGCATGAAAGAAAAAGGCCCATTGATGCTGAAAAACGGTCGCGATTTTAACGATGGAAAATCGTTGGTTCGCGATTATATCAGCGAGGAAGAACTTTGGGCATGTACAACCTGTAATGCATGCGCCCAGGAGTGTCCGATTAACATCGATCACCCCAAACTTATTGTCGAAATGCGCCGTTACCTGGTTATGGAGGAGGGATCGGCACCCGGTGAGCTAAAGGCCATGTTTAACAATATTGAAAACAATGGTGCACCCTGGCAGTATTCGCCCGAAGATAGATTGGTTTGGGCAAAAGATTTGGAAATAAGTGTTCATTAATCTTTTGCACCGCATTACATCAGGTTTAACAATTAACTGTTCATGAAAATGGAAACACGCAAGATAGAAATCCCGGTAATGGCCGATCTTTTTGCCCGAGGCGAGAAGCCCGAATACCTTTTCTGGGTGGGTTGTGCCGGCGCCTACGACGACCGCTATAAAAAGGTTGCGCGTGCTTTTGCTAAAATCTTAGTTCATCTGAATATAAGTTTTGCCGTACTTGGTAAAGAGGAAACGTGTACCGGCGATCCTGCCCGTAGGGCTGGCAATGAGATGCTCTTTCAGATGCAGGCCCTGCAAAATATCGAACTGTTTAAGGCATACGAGGTTAAAAAGGTGATAACCATTTGCCCCCACTGCTACAATACCTTTAAGAACGAGTATCCCGATTTGGGTGCCGACTTTGAGGTTATTAGTTACATCGATATTCTAAATAAGTACATGGATGAGGGCAAATTGAGGGTTGATGCCGAAAAATTCAAGAACGTAAAGATAACCTACCACGATCCTTGCTACTTGGGTCGTGCCAATGGCATATACGAACAACCTAGAGCCATACTCAAAAAATTGGGTGGTGAACTGGTTGAAATGGAACGCAACAGGAGCTTTGCCCTATGCTGCGGCGCCGGTGGCGCTCAAATGTTCAAGGAGGCCGAAAAGGGTAACAAGGAGGTATTCCTTGAGCGTATGGAGGATGTTTTAAAGGTTGACCCCGAAATCATTGCAACGGCTTGCCCATTCTGCATGACCATGATGACCGATGGCATCAAGTATAAAAATCAGGAGGAAAAAATGCGCAACCTCGATATTGCTGAACTAATAGCCGAATCGCTAAATCTATAACTAATAAATAAACCAAAAACAGCTATGAGCGAAAGAAAAGTGCTAAAGAGTGGCGAATTTCTTGTTAACGAGATAGACGCTAACGACGTTTTCGTTCCCGAAGAGTTCAATGATGAGCAGCGAATGATTGCCCAAACCTGCCGCGACTTTATGGAAGCCGAGGTTTTTCCCCGTCTAAACGATATCGATAAGGGCGACCGTGAGCTGATGAAAAGTATCCTGAAGAAGTCCGGTGAGCTGGGTATGCTTGGTATTGCTGTACCAGAGCAGTACAATGGCTTTGGCCAAAACTTTGTTACCCAAATGCTTGTTGCCGAAACAACTGGAGCGGGTTATTCTTTTTCGGTTGCATATATGTGCCATTGCGGTATAGGCACCATGCCTATCCTTTACTATGGTAATGAGGAGCAACGCCAAAAGTATGTTTCGCGCCTTGCCACCGGTGAACTCATTGGAGCATACTGCTTAACCGAGCCGGGTGCAGGTAGCGATGCCAACTCGGGTAAAACCACTGCCAAACTATCCGAGGATGGTAAATACTACATTCTGAACGGACAAAAGATGTGGATTACCAATGCAGGTTTTGCCGATACTCAGGTTGTTTTTGCCAAGGTTGATAACGACCGTGTGCTTAGTGCTTTCATTGTTGAAAGCAAGTGGCCTGGCGTAGTTATTGGCCCTGATGAGCATAAAATGGGTATCAAGGGTTCATCAACCGCCCAGATATACTACAACGATGTTAAGGTTCCGGTTGAGAACATGTTAGGCAACCGTGGCGAAGGTTTCCGTATTGCCCTTAGCATTTTGCACATGGGACGTATGAAACTTGGTGCAAATGTTATTGGCGCTGCCAAGGAAACCATTACCCAGTCGGTGCGCTATGCCAATGAGCGCAAGCAGTTCAATACCAAAATTGCAAACTTTGGTGCCATCAAGCACAAACTTGCCGAAATGGTTATTAGAGCCTATGCTCACGAATCGGCCATTTACCGGGTAAGCCAGGATATTGACGATTTGATTGAAAAGTATAAAGCCGAAGGCTGTGAGTATGGCCGTGCAGCCATTGACGCCATTAGCCACTATGCCGTTGAGGATGCCATTCTCAAGGTAAATGGTTCGGAAATGCTCGACTTTGTGGTTGATGAGGGTGTTCAAATTCATGGTGGTATGGGCTATTCTGCTGAGATGAACGTTGAACGCGGCTATCGCGATTCACGTATCAACCGAATTTTTGAAGGCACCAACGAAATCAACCGTTTGTTGGTAATTGACACCGCCATTAAGCGTTCGCTCAAAGGCGATTACGATTTGATGGGACCTGCTGAACAGCTCTACAATAACATCGATGGTATTGCAGCCGAAACCGGCTCGAGCGATTATTACGGGCAAAAGATGCAACTCATACGTAATTTCAAAAAGGTTGCCTTGATTGGCATTTATGGTGCCAATAAAGCCTTTGGCAAACAGTTTGCTACTGAGCAGGAGGTTCAGAACAACCTCAGCAATATTATCATGGATTTGTATGTGGCTGAATCGCTTGCTTTAAGGGTTAAGAAACTGGAAAGCAAGGGGCATCAAAATATCAATATTTATAAGGATATTGTTGATGTGTTTGTTTACGATGCAGCCGGCCGTATTCGCAAGAATGCCATGGATGCAGTAAATTCTTTTGCAACTGAACCTGAAATTAGCAAGTTAACTGCTGCAATTGACAGGCTTTGTAAGGCTCCATCGGTAAATGTTAAGGATGCCCGCCGCCGCATTGCCGATAAACTAATTGAGGACAACGAGTACAAGTTCTAATTCTTGAAACTTGGTAATAAACTGAAAGAAGCTGCCCTGTAGGGCCGCTTCTTTTTTTACTTTTTAGGGTGTGCTCAACTTGCTATTGTTGAATGCATCAATCTTGGGCTTTAATATATGTTGTTTTACTTAGTTTATTATTGTGTAGAGCAACCTGTCCCAATAGGCGGTAAGAGATAAATCCCTATACAATTTGAAAAATGAAATAGTTTGAGTAGGTTCTACCGTTAGCTTATAGATACTGCTGTCTGACTTCTAATGCCTCCCTTCTGTCTTCTCCCTAAAACACTTCAAACCCATTCGACCAATTATTCAAAAATTGATTCAAAATCCTTTTAAGGTTCTCAACATCGATAGGTTTGGTGATGTAGGCATCAAATACATCCTTGTTCTTTTCGATGTCATCCAATGTAGCGTAAGCTGTTTGTGCGATTACGGTTATTTTGGGATTGATTTCCTTAATTAATCGTGTGGCAGTTACGCCATCCATTTCGGGCATTTTGATATCCATGAGCACTAAGTTAATACTACCATCCTGCTTACATAATTCAACCGCTTTTGTTCCTGTATCGGCATGGATAATCTGGCAGTTATAGTCTTTAAGCAGAGCTCGTAGCAGCTTAAAGCTGTTAATATCATCTTCGGCAACCAGTATTGTCATGGTTTCATTTTGGTTTTTTGGTTGAGTTGGCTGGTTTTGCTTGGCTGAACTGATTACTGGAATGTATGGTAAGGAAAAGAAGAATGTACTCCCTTTCCCTAACTCTGATTCCACCCAAATGTTTCCACCAAGCAATTCTACAAATCCTTTACATATCGATAACCCTAATCCTGTGCCACCATAGATGGCATGAATTTGCTCATCGGCCTGGGTGAAGCGTTCAAAAATAACGGAATGTTTAGTTTTGTCAATTCCAATACCTGTATCCTTAACGAAAAATTCCAGGTTATTGTCTTTTAAGGCATAGCCAAATTCAATGGTTCCTTGCTGGGTGAATTTTACAGCATTTGAGAGCAGATTATTTAAAATCTGCCTTAGCTTATTAACATCAACAAGTATTTCGTCATCGCCGTTGGCGAGGGCTTTCAGTGTTTTCAATTCTATGGGTTTCCCTTTTAGCTGTAAGTCAAAAACAGTTTTTAACTCTTCGATGAGTTGATTCAGATGGATGTTAGTGCTAATAATTTTTTCCTGACCCGTTTCAATGGAGGAGATGGTGATAATGTCGTTAATGATAGAAACCAACTGTTTACTGCTGGAGTGTATGATGTGTATAAAGTTCTTTAGTTCCTCATCGATATTATTAAATTTCAGTATTACTTGGGCAAAGCCCGAAATGGCATTTAGCGGAGTGCGAACCTCATGGCTAAGGTTGTGAAGGAATGCGGTTTTGAGTCGGTTGGCCTCCTCGGCCTCTTCCTTGGCTTTTAGGAGCTGTGTGTTATTTTCCTTTAGCGCTTCGCTTGTTGAGTATAACTCCTCGTTGGTTGCCCGAAGTTCCTCTTCCGATGCCTGCAACTCGTAGTACATCTTTTGTAAATCCCGTTCCTTTTGCTCGGCAAATTCTTTTGCTTTTATTAGATTCTTTTCATACTCCAGCCTGTCGAAGATGTTATAAATTAAGTACAGAATAAGCAGTAAGCCCAAAACCAAAACGCCGAGTGATACATAATACATGTTTACTGAACGAATGGTGGCTTCCCTTTTACTTATTTCCGACATGATAAACCAACGTTTATTACTTTTCCCAATACGGATAGGGTAAAGGATTCTAAACACATCTTCCCCTGTAAATTCCGAATGGGTTTCGTAGCTATACTCAATACCATTCTTAAAGGCAAACAAAGGAATTGTGTCGGAAGGATTTATTAATTTAAAGAGATTTTTTGCGATATAGTTAGAGTCTTTATGAGCCACTATCTCGCCATTTGCCGATATTAGAGCAAGATAACCATTGTTGTATAATTTAATTTTGTTAAACCTTTCCTGGAGTTTTTTAATATCGAGATCAATAGCGAATACCCCGGCAAATAAGGAATCGATGATAATGGGCTCAACAACCGTTGTTTCATAGAATTCATAGGGATAACCTTGATACTGATACTTGTAGGGTTCCAGAACCAGTTCTTGTTTTGTTTCCTTTGGTATTGTATAGAAAAACTCCTGATAATCGTCGGGGCTAGTGCTTTCAGAATATAAACTGTCGTTGTGGTAAAAAAAAGTAACAGAGAGATGTCCTTCACGGTCGTAGTATGGGGCATTTTTGAACTTACTATCATTACCGTCGTAAAAATTCGGTTCCCACATGGTCCATAATGCAAGGAAATCGGGATTTTGGGCGGTGTATTTTTTTAAAAGTTCAACCACTTTGTTTCTATTTGCTTTTTCCTTATAGTAAACAATTGATTGGGTTGTTAAAGACCTTGCAGTCATAATAGCCTTGATAAAGAAACTCTCAACTTCGCCGGCAGCATTGCGCGATTGCTGTATGGCTATCCATTTGGAATCCTCGTAGGTTTTATCCCGCTGACTAACTCCAATATAAAAATAAAGGAAAAGAAAGGCACATGCAGTGAGTATTGCAGCGGCAATAGAAAGAATATACTTGGATTTAGAACTTTTCTGATTCATTGGTTTAATATAATAACCGCTTCAAGTTAAATATATTTATTCAATATATGCAAGAAAAAATGATATATGTTATGCTTTTGTAAATTTCTTTCTGACAAACGAAATATTATAGCCTGGTTTAGTTAGATTCTTGGTTGTTACACTTTGATTGAAACAAACAAGAATAGCCCTGCTAAGGGCTATTCTTGAATAGGTTTACATGTTTTTACTAGTTTTCGCGAAGGACATACTCGTCGTATTCCAGCTCAAAGCGCAGCTTATGCCGCGATTCCTCCTGTGCCAATTGTTTGAACAGGTCTTTGTATTCCTGCTTGTCAACTCGCTCGGAAAGGGTTAGGTATAGCTTGAAAGCCGCTTTTTCGCGTTTCATAGCCAAAACAAGTGCTTGCTCGTAGGTCATGTCATCGCGTTCGGGGTCGAGCACTGTGTAGTCGGCAATTTTTAGGTCAGCCACCTTTTCCTTGGGTAGGGTAACTATGCCCTCCTCTTTGATCTTAGTGAGTCGGGCTTTGTGCCCCATTTCCTCACGGGCGAATTGTTCAAATATTTGCCGCATATCGTTGTTGCGGGCATTGCCGGCCAAGCGGTTGTAGAAATCAACCGCATCCTGTTCGCGGGCAATGGCAAAGTCCAGAATATCGTTAATGTTGGTGAACTCTTTCATGGCTATGGGTTTTAGCGTTATTCAATTTGTTCTCAAAATCAATATCAAAGTTATGCATCAAATAGTTACAACCAGCTTGGAATTGAAGGAATTGTCCCTCGTTGTTGGTTTGAGTGAATGGCAATTTGGTTGGTGTACCAGTTTGTGGCAGTAACGATAGAATTTCGGTTTGGATATCGTAAATATCGGAAGGACCTGTAACTCCAAGTTTTTGAAGTAGGGTGGTAAGAACATTGGCAGTAGTAAATTCAACCTTTGGCTTTATGCCTGCCTCAAATTGCTGGATGGTATGGTTGGTGTTGGTAAACGAACCGCCACTCTCAAACCAAAGCGATGCGGGTATGATAATATCGGCCTGTTGGGCTGTTTCGGTTAAAAAGCTATCGATTACCACCTTGAACTTTACTTTTTGTAACAATTCCAAAATGGCAGCTTTATGCTTTGCGGTTCCAACGGGGTCTTCGCCTACAATAAAGATGTTAGATACACTTCCCTTCTCAAGCATTTTGGGTATGCTATTGAACTTACTGGGTAGGTTATCAATACCCCATTTGGCTTTAAGCTTGTTGGTGAAGGTTTGGTTAGTTAACTCTTGTAGGCCAACTCCAAGTTGGGGGGTTAAGCCCATATCCATTAATCCGTGTGAATTGTTTTTGGGCTTCAGTGCAATTAATCCACCTGTCGATTTGCCAAGTTTACCGGTTAATAGCATCAGATTCATGATTTCGGCAGCGGTATTATCGCTAACCTCTGCCTCGGCAAAAATCAATAGGGCACCATAATCGTTGTTAAACTCATTGGCGAAGCGTTCAATAACATTCCGTTCGCAGCCCGACTGCTGGCAAAGGTTATTGTAATCCTCCTCGAGTAAACTTGCGCTGTATGCGCCAAAACCTTCGCAGTGATCACCAATAAACACCATATTTTGCTTGTTACTGCTGATCAGGTAATGGTTAACCGCTTTTATGAAATGATAGTAAGAAACAACCTTGATGAACTCTTTAGCCCTATCGGAAAGGTTCGATTCCTGTTTGGCAATAACGGTCACCGGTTTTTTCGATGCGTTCACCATGTAACCTGCCACGGCATTATATCGGTTTATTTGAGAAGCAAAAAGATAGATATGGTTGGCTTTGCTTATATCGCCAAACATTGAATTCTGGGTACTGTCGGAAATAAATCCGTTACCTGTGCCAAGGTAATGGAAACTACCAACATTATTGGTTTTTGCACCTGCGCGGGCAAGTTTTTGAACCAGGTACTGCTCCTCGTTGGTGAGAATAGCTCCGGCAAAAAAGGCATTTGCATCGGGTTCAACCGATTTTATCTTTTCGGTAATAATACTGAAGGCCTCGCTGTAACTTATTTCAACAAATTTATTGCCATCTTTTTTTAGGGGCTTGGTTAGTCGGTTAATGCTGTTGAAATCCCTGTAACCAAATTTGCCATACATACACAGGTTGGCATCGGTATTTACTTGGCCGTTGGCACCGGTAACCCGCATCAGGTAGCCACCCTTATGGTGGAAGGTGAGAGTGCAGCCAACGGAACAGTAACCACAGATGGTTTCGAACTTTTCGGTTTTAACTGGGCCGGGTTTGAAAGGAACATTCTCGGTGATGGCACCGGTTGGGCAAGCCGAAATGCATAAGCCGCACGATTCGCAGGTGGTATCGGCGAGGTTATCGCCAAAGGCGGGAGCTACAAATGTATCGAAACCGCGTTTTACAAGGGTAAGGGCGTTTGCACCAACCACCTCCTTGCAAATCCGCACGCAGCGTGAGCAAAGAATACACTTGTTGTTATCAATTTCGATAAATGGATGCGTGAAGTTTACATCAAACTCCTTGTGGTCGCCCATAAAGCGCAGTTGATCGGCCTGGTAGGTGTCGGCGTGGCGTTTTAGGTCGCACTCAAAGTACTCAACGCAACCACATTCCAAGCAACGGGCGGTTTCGTGCATGGCCTGCTCATGTGTATAGCCAAGTTCAACTTCCTTGAAGTTGACGCGTTGATTGGCTTCCAGTACTGGCATCTCCTCGCGTAACTGTTTCTGGTAACGCGTTACAAAATCATCGTTCGACAATTTGCGGAAATTATCCTTTTTACTCAGGAATTCCTTTCGTGGGGGAGTAACAGGCTGTCCTGTAAGGTACAGATGGCAGCTATGCGAGGCAAGTTTTGCCTGCGCAATAGCCTCGATAATGGTGGCGGGGCCTGTAACGCCATCGCCTGCTGCAAATACTGAAGGAATGCCAGTTTGCAGGGTTTGCCTATCGGCATCTATATCGCCCCATTTGGTGGTTTTTAGTTCGCCATTTTTGGCGTGCTTGTTGATATCTTCGAGGAAATCGACTTCAGTTTTTTGACCAATGGCTGCAAGAATGTAGTCGAACTCCATTTCGAATTCAGAACCTTCCACCGGCACAGGGCGACGACGACCCGATGCATCGGGTTCGCCAAGTTCCATGCGGATAAGAGTCATCGATTTCACCTTGCCATCGGCGGTTTTGTTAACCCTAACCGGTGCGGTAAGAAACATATACTTAACGCCCTCCAGTTTCGACTCGTGAATTTCGATAGGATTGGCGGGCATTTCGGCTTCGGTACGGCGGTAGATTACGGTTACATCGCTGCTTCCGCAACGGATTGATGTTCGGCAGCAGTCCATGGCTGTGTTACCACCTCCAACAACGGCAATGCGCTTACCTCGAAAGTCGTATCGTTGACCGGTAACCTCCATGTTACGCAGGAAATCGATACCGGAGAAAACCCCATCGGCATCATCGCCCTCGGCACCTAAAAGTTGGCCACGCTGCGAGCCAATGGTTAGTATCATGGCATCGTAGTTATCGGCAATGGTTTTGTAACTCAAATTCTTGCCAAGGCGCTGGTTGTAAAAAATATTTACGCCAAGTTCGGTGATTGCGGCTACCTCCTTATCCAGAATGTCGTTGGGTAAGCGATACTCGGGAATGCCATACCTAAGCCAACCACCAGCGTGCGGTTGGGCTTCGTAAATGTCGCACTGGTGGCCTTTCTGTTGCAGGAAGTATGCGGCCGATAGTCCTCCCGGGCCAGCGCCAATAATGGCCACTTTTTTGCCGGTTGACGGTGCAATCTTTGGTTTATAGTGATGTTCTGATTCCAAATCGCGGTCGGCAGCATATCGTTTTAAGTAATCGATTCCAACACCCGCGCCCTCGTCCATGTAATTCCTTCGGCATGCAGCCTCACAGGGGCGAACACATACCCTGCCGCAAATGGCGGGCAAGGGGTTAACCTGCTTGATTAGCCCAATGGCTTCGCTGTAAAGTCCTTTTTCAATCAACGATATGTATCCCTGAACATCAACGCCTGCCGGGCAACGCTCGCGACATGGTGCTACGCAATCGGCATAGTGATTACTCATAATCAGGTCGAGTGCGGTTTTGCGCGCCTTGTAAACCCGTTCGTTGTCGGTGTTTATTTTCATTCCCTCGGCAACACGTGTTGAGCACGAAGGTTGAAGGTTTCTCTGCCCCTCAATCTCAACCACGCAAACATAGCACGACGAGTAGGGTTCAAGCCTTGGGTCGTTACATAGGGTGGGAATTTCGATGCCATGTCGACGGGCCACATCGAGTATATACTCGCCTTTGCGGGCAGTGATATTTTTACCGTTTAGAACTATGTTGACCAATTCACTCATCTCAAATCGATTTAATGCGTTAAATTATATGCTTTGGCTTAACTCTTGGTAATTGCATCAAAACGGCAGTTGTTGTAACAATCACCGCATTTTATGCAGATTTCCTGGTTAATGTGGTGAACCTTTTTCCGTTCGCCGTCAATAGCTTTAACCGGACATTTGACGGCGCATACGGTGCATCCGGTGCACTTATTGGGGTCAATTTCGTAGGTGAGTAGTTTTTTGCAGCTGTGAGCCGGGCATTTCTTATCGCGGATGTGAGCCTCATACTCGTGCCTGAAGTACTTGATGGTGGTAAGAACCGGATTGGGTGCTGTTTGTCCCAGTCCGCACAGTGAACTCTCTCTAACCTGAAGGGCTAACTCCTCGAGCTTTTCAATATCGCCTTCCTGGCCTTCGCCTTCGGTGATGCGGGTGAGAATCTCCAGCATTCGTTTGGTGCCAATGCGGCAAAAGGTGCACTTGCCACACGATTCCTTTTGGGTGAAATCGAGGAAAAATCGTGCCACATCTACCATGCAGGTGGTTTCGTCCATAACCACCATGCCACCTGACCCCATAATGGCGCCAGTTGCGGTAACCTGCTCGTAATCGACCTGAATATCGAGTAGATGTTCGGGAATGCACCCCCCCGATGGCCCACCAAGTTGAACGGCCTTAAACTTTTTGTCGTTTTGAATGCCTCCGCCAAGCTTGTAGATAATATCGCGAAGCGGTGTTCCCATGGGAACTTCAACAAGTCCGCCATGCTTAATTTTGCCAGTTAGGGCAAACACCTTTGTTCCCTTACTCTTTTCGGTGCCATACTTATTATATGACTCGGCTCCGTTAGCAACTATGTAAGGCACGTTAGCAAAGGTTTCAACGTTATTGATGTTCGATGGTTTTTGCCAAAGGCCTTTTTCGGCAGGGAAAGGGGGACGCTTTGAAGGCATACCCCGTTTTCCCTCAATAGATGCCATAAGTGCCGTTTCCTCGCCGCAAACAAAGGCGCCTGCACCTTCTTTGATGTAGATATCGAGGTTAAATCCCTGTATTCCCATGATATTTTTACCCAGGTAGCCATGCTCGCGTGCCTGAGCCAAGGCAATGTTAAGTCTTTTAATGGCCAGTGGGTATTCGGCGCGGCAGTATATTACACCTTCGGTTGCACCAATAGCATAGGCGCCAATTATCATCCCTTCAATAACGGCATGGGGGTCGCCCTCGAGTAGCGAGCGGTCCATGAATGCTCCGGGATCGCCCTCATCGGCATTGCAGATAATGTATTTTTCATCCGATTGGTTTGCGCGGGCAAAACGCCATTTCATACCAGTTGGGAAACCGCCGCCTCCACGGCCCCTAAGGCCTGAATCGATAATGGTTTGGATGATTTGCTCAGGCGAAATGGATTCGTGCGCTATCTTTCTGAGAGCCTGGTAGCCCCCCCGTGCCTCATACTCATGGATATTTTCAGGGTCGATATAACCACAGTTGCGTAGCGCAATTTTCACCTGCCCCTCAAAGTACGATTGGTCAGGGGTTGAGAACAAATCGGTTTTAACTACATATTCCTTGATGGGATTATGGCCTAATACATGCTGCTGGATAATTTCAATGGCTTTCGCTTCATCTACATCGCCATAAATCATTGAGCCGTTTTCGTCAACTACTTCCACGAGCGGTTCACGAAAGCACATCCCAATGCAGCTGGTTTTTGTCAATTCAAAGTCAAGGTTATCGGCCTCTTTAAGTGCTTTTAGCTTATTGTAAACCTTGTTGGCTCCGGCTGCTATACCGCAACTTCCTAAACCAACAATAACTTTTGTCTCTGCCATTTTTTAAACCATTATGTTGATTTTAAAGGTGTGTAACCTGGTGTTAATCACCTTTAACCTGAGTTTCCTTAATTTTAATCTCTTTAACTATTTTCACGGCTGAGCTGCCGGTGAGTTTGCCGTAGGTCTCCTCGTCAATCATCATAACAGGAGCAAGCGAACAGCATCCTAAGCAGGCTACTGTTTCGAGTGTGAAGAGTTTATCGGGGGTGGTTTCGCCATCGTTTACTTTCAGAGCCTCTTTCAAAGCCATTGAAATGGAATCGGCTCCCTGAACGTGGCAGGCAGTACCGTGACAAACCTTTATAATGTGCTTGCCAACCGGCGAAAGGCGAAACTGGGCATAAAAGGTAGCTACACCGTACATATCGCTGAGCTTTAAGCCTGTTTCATCGGATAAACGCTCAAAGGCCGAACGGGGAATGTAGCCGTAAATGGCCTGCACACCCTGCAATAGGGGTATAAGATTTCCCTTTTTCCCCTTATACTTGTTGATTAGTGGCTCAATCAGCGATAAATCGACTTCGTCGGTAGGAATACTACTCCCTGATTTTGTGAGTAATCGTTGAACTCGCATGGTTGAATACTGGTTAGATTTTCAATCTTTTAGGTTGATATGAAAACATATTAATTTATCAATACAAAAAAAGAACTTTTTTGGTTTGGTTGTTCTAATTATTGACGATAAAAGGGAAGGAATTTAAAATGAAAAACGGAGCATAAGGCAATAAACCTCATACTCCGTTTGTTACAAAACTACAGTTTAGCGCAAATGGTTTTCATGTCAAATAAATTAAACTACACCCTGAGCAATCATTGAATCGGCAACCTTAACAAAGCCACCGATGTTTGCACCATCCACGTAGTTGATAAAACCATCCTCTTTGGTACCGTATTTCCGGCATGTTTCGTGGATGTTAATCATGATTTGGTGTAAGCGTTGGTCAACTTCCTCGCGTGTCCACGATAGGCGCAGCGAGTTTTGTGACATTTCAAGGCCCGATGTGGCAACACCACCAGCATTAGCAGCCTTTCCAGGGCCGTAAAGTATTTTAGCGTTCAGGAATACATCTACAGCCTCGGGGGTCGAAGGCATGTTGGCGCCTTCCGATACGCAGAAGCACCCGTTTCGAACAAGGGTTCTGGCTTCCTCTCCGTTGATTTCGTTCTGGGTTGCCGATGGTAAGGCAATATCGCACTTAATTCCCCATGGGCGCTCAGCAGGGAAGTAGTCGCAGCCATACTTTTCGGCATACTCCTTTATACGACCACGTTTCTCATTCTTGAGCCACATTACAAATTTCAGTTTTTCAGCGTCAATGCCCTTGGGGTCATAAATAAATCCATCGGAATCGGAAAGGGTAACCACCTTGCCTCCAAGTTCATTAACCTTTTCAACGGTGTATTGGGCAACATTGCCCGAACCCGAAACGGCAACAATTTTCCCCTTAAAGCTTTCGCCACGGGTTTTAAGCATTTCCTGAGCAAAGTAAACATTACCGTAGCCAGTGGCTTCGGGACGGATGAGTGAACCACCCCATTTCAATCCTTTACCCGTGAGAACGCCGGTAAATTCGTTTACTATACGCTTGTATTGGCCAAACAGGTATCCAATTTCACGGCCACCCACACCAATATCGCCGGCGGGCACATCGGTATCGGGGCCTATATGTCGGTAAAGCTCAGTCATAAAGCTTTGGCAGAAACGCATTACTTCCTTGTCGCTCTTGCCCTTGGGGTCAAAGTCGGAACCACCCTTGCCACCGCCCATGGGTAACGATGTTAAACTATTCTTGAAAACCTGCTCAAAGGCTAAGAATTTCAGAATACTCAAATTTACTGTTGGGTGAAAGCGTAGGCCTCCTTTGTAAGGGCCAATGGCGCTGTTCATTTCAATTCGGTAGCCTCGGTTAATCTGAATATTACCCTTATCATCAATCCAGGGTACCCTGAAAATAATAACCCGTTCGGGCTCAGTGATGCGCTCAAGGATTTTTTCATCCTGGTAGATAGGGTTCTCTTCAATGTAGGGCATTATACTTTCAATTACCTCGCGGGCAGCCTGATGGAATTCGGGCTCATTCGGATTGCGGGCAATTAAGCCTGCCATAAAGTTGTTCACTTTTTCCTGTAATGCAATGTTTTTCATACGGTTTAAGTTTGGTTGGTTAAACATGAAAATCTGAATCGAAAATTAAAGCGTTTTTTAGTTGTTGTAAATAGATGTGTTTAA